>NZ_JBWDLJ010000004.1:0-300000 GCF_056238645.1 Formosa sp. F44 | reverse complement strand
TAGATGAAACTAAATCACAGACACCTCTTTTTAATGGTATTTCAATTTGTAATGATACCTTGCGACATGCCTCTCCAGAAACGGAATTAGCGGTTATGCTTATTTCTGCGAATAACCTCCTGAAAAACGGAGTTGATTCCGGCTTAAAAATAGACCACATCGCTTCTCGCCTATCGTTTAATTTCGGAGTAGGAATGAATCATTTTAGTGACATTTCAAAACTGCGAGCCGCGCGATTATTATGGGCAAAAGTTGTAAAAACTTACCAGCCAAATAACGGAAATGCTCTAGCATTACATATTCATTGTAAAGCAAAACCGGTTAGCGACTCGAATTCAAATTCAGAAAATGCCGTGACTCAAGCAACTATTGGAGCGCTTACTTCTGTATTTGGTGGTACGCAAAGTTTAGAAACACAAACTGTGGTACCATCCACTTTAGAATCGGATCGTTTAGATAAAAACATACAACTGTTTTTACAAAAAGAAACTCAAATTACTAAAACTGTCGATCCTTGGGCGGGTAGTTTTTATATTGAAAAACGCACTCAGGAACTTGCAGAAAAAGCATGGTCTATTTTTGAAACTTACCAAAATTCAAACATACTTCCGGACACCGTCACATCAGAATTAATAAAAAAGGCGACTGAGCATTCAGCATTCAAAAAAACAACACCATCTACAAAGTCTACGTCAATACATCGCGATAAAAATAGTGTTGCAGATACACTTCTAAAATTAACAGAAGCTTTTAAAAAGAATGATGAAAATCGATTAACTTTAGCTATTAAAGCCGTAAAATCTAAGGCTACTTTTAGTGAGATTTGTAAGGCTGTAAACTATGTTTCGGAATGAAAAATGAGACAAATACTGGAATTACATCTATTTTAAAAGCCAAAGCACTTGCAAATACTTTTGCAGAGCAAGAAGGAAGACGACCACGCTTATTGCTTTCTAGACTCGGAGAAAACAATCACGAACGCGACACTAAAACTATTGCTGTAACGTATGCCGATTTAGGTTTCGACGTAGATCTTGGTCCGTCATTTCAAGTGGCTAAAGACATTGCCAAACAAGCAGTGGAGAACGATGTACATGTCCTGCATTTATCAGGATTAACCCGAGAAAGCATGGATCAAGTTTCAGAACTTATCTCCTCACTTTCAGATTATAAATGCGAATATATTTTGCTGGTGGTAGATGGCGCCCCACTAACTAATCAAGATTATAAAACATTAAGCGACCTAGGTGTTCATATTATTATGAAACCTGAAGATGCCATAAGTGATGTTGTTATACAAATGCTCACACTTTTAATTGAATAAGACAACTAACCTTCGTCTAAAAATATTTTATAATAACCTAACACCATAACGCATTACTATTAATTAATATGTTCTTTTGGTTAATTTAAAATCATAAGCTTAAGTATTTTCACTTTAAAATTAGAACAATGAATAATCAAACAGTTTCTACCACGCGAACTCAAACTATTTTCAGAATTATTTTAGGCTAGATTATGGTTTTAGCCGCCATAGGCCACCTCACTTTTCAGCGTGACGAGTTTCAAGCTCAAGTCCCAAATTGGATTCCCTTAGGTAAAGATTTGGTCGTGATTCTTTCTGGACTAGTCGAACTAGGTTTTGGACTCTCCATGATTTTTTGGAAAAAGCAAAGCATAATAATTGGTATCGCCTTAGCTGTATTTTACATTTTAATTTTTCCAGGAAATATTGCACAATATCTAAATGGTACCGATGCTTTTGGCCTAGATACCGATACAAAAAGATTGGTACGGCTGATTTTTCAGCCCGTTTTAGTAATTTGGGCATTATGGTCTACCGGTGCTCTAAAGTATATCAAGAACAAGTTTTAAAAATTAAAAAACACCACATTGTCGCGCAAAAACCGACTTTAAATATTAAACTACAATACGCGACATACTCCTTTCTAAACATAGCTTTTAGACTAAATACGTACGGTTAATAATTCCAGAATAAAACATTCCGAGAACATCTATAATTCTTTATCTTTAAAACAAAAAATTTAGCTAATTAACATAGCGAACCACTTAATTTTAATCAGTAAAATATAAGTAGATTTTAATTCGGATAAATTTGTCCTTATTAAAATTTGTATATATATTTGCATTATAAATATTAATTTATGTTTTCAAAAGCATGTGAATACGGCATTAGAGCTTCAATTTTTATAGCGTTAAATTCGTTAGAAGAAAGACGTGTGAGTCCGAAGGAAATAGCAAAGGAGATTAACTCGCCTGAAGCTTTTACGGCAAAAATTTTACAAGCTTTAGCCAGAAATAATGTAGTTAACTCTATTAAAGGTGCTCACGGTGGTTTTGAAATTAATAAGGATAAAATTAAAACTATAAAGCTGGCAGACATTGTAAATGCTATTGATGGCGACAATATTTATAAAGGTTGCGGACTGGGTTTACAGGAATGTAATGAGCACAAGCCCTGCCCTATGCACGATAAATTTAAATCGGTGAGAGAAGAATTAAGAGAAATGTTAGAATCTACAGACTTAGAATCTTTAGCACTTGATATAAAATTGGGAGAAACCTTTCTAAAACGATAAAAAAAAATTTACCTATAAATCGGACAATTTTATCTGATTTAAGAAAATTAATTAATTAACTATCTATTAATTTAAATTATGAATAAAGAAAAAAAACTATGGATTCTTTTTGCTGCAGTTGTAATCTTTTCGTTTAGTGTCCTAGGATACTACGGATTTGAAATCTACCAACAATCTCCTCCTATACCTAAAGCCATAGTATCGGATACCGGAGAAACCATTTTTACAGAAGCAGATATACAAGACGGACAAAATATTTGGCAAAGTATAGGTGGCCAAGAGTTAGGTTCTATTTGGGGACACGGCGCTTATGTTGCTCCAGACTGGACTGCCGATTGGTTACACAGAGAAGCGGTTTATATTCTAGATATTTATGCTAAGAACGATTTTAATAAATCCTTTGACGATATTACAGATGAACAACAGGCTGCACTAAAAATTAGATTACAAAACGATGTTCGAAAAAACACGTTTAATGCCTCGTCTAATACGATTACCATCAGCCAAAATCGTGTTGCAGCAATAAATCACTTAAGTGAATACTACAAAGGATTATTTACAAACGATCCGTCTTTCGATAAGTTAAGAGCAGATTACGCCATCCCGAAAAACACGATTAAGGATGATGCTAAAATGCAAAAAATGAATGCCTTTTTCTTTTGGGCAACTTGGGCAACAGTTACCGAACGTCCAAACAGTAACGTATCTTATACACACAACTGGCCTGCAGACGAACTTGTTGGAAATGCACCAACAATGGATTTAATGGTATGGTCTGGAGTTAGTATTATACTGTTAATTCTGTGTATTGGAATTCTTGTATTCTATCATGTAAAATCTGGTGAAGACGAAGAAATGCCGGCTCCTGCCGAAGATCCTTTACTAAAACAAGGCATGACACCAAGCATGCACTTGGTAAAAAAATACTTTTGGGTGGTTACCTTGTTAATGGTCATTCAAATGTTATTAGGAATAGTAACTGCACATTATGGTGTAGAAGGCGACGGATTCTACGGTTTTGCTTTAGATCAGATTTTACCCTATTCTGTAACACGAACTTGGCATACGCAACTAGCTATTTTCTGGATTGCTACAGCATGGTTAGCGACAGGTTTATACATTGCTCCTGCAGTGTCTGGTAAAGATCCTAAATTTCAAAAATTCGGAGTTAATTTCTTATTCTTTGCGCTACTTATTATTGTGCTTGGTTCTATGATTGGGCAATGGTTTGGCGTGATGCAAAAACTAAACTATTTAGAAAACTTCTGGTTTGGTCATCAAGGTTACGAATATGTAGACTTAGGTCGTTTCTGGCAAATATTCCTTTTCGTAGGTCTTATTTTATGGCTAGCGTTAATGGTACGACCTTTATTACCAGTCTTAAAACGTAAAACCGAAGAGAAGAACCTTATTATTATGTTCTTAATTTCGTGTACCGCTATTGCCCTATTTTACGCTTCAGGATTAATGTGGGGACAACATACAAACCTTGCAATTGCCGAATACTGGAGATGGTGGGTTGTTCACTTATGGGTTGAAGGATTCTTTGAAGTTTTCGCCACCGTAGTTATTGCATTTTTATTTGTAAGACTTGGCCTATTGAAAACTAAAACAGCGACTTTAAACGTTTTATTAGCAACCATCGTATTTATGTCCGGTGGTATTTTAGGAACCTTCCACCACTTATATTTCTCTGGAACACCAAAAGCTATTATGGCCTTAGGAGCTACATTTAGTGCTCTAGAAGTTGTACCATTAACCTTAATTGGGTACGAAGCTTATCATAATTACAAATTATCTAAAGCAACTAAATGGATTGCAGACTACAAATGGCCCATTTACTTTATGATTGCCGTTGCGTTTTGGAATTTCTTAGGCGCTGGAATATTCGGATTCATTATTAATCCGCCAATAGCACTGTATTACATTCAAGGATTAAACACCACACCATTACACGCCCACACGGCTTTATTTGGAGTATATGGTATGTTAGGAATAGGACTTATGCTGTTTGTATTACGTAGTTTATATAGAAATGTGACTTGGAATAATAAACTTATTAAAATTTCTTTCTGGTCGTTAAATATAGGTTTACTAGCTATGGCCTTATTAAGCTTAATGCCTATAGGAATATGGCAAGCTATTGAAAGTATAGAGCACGGCATGTGGTTTGCGCGTTCTTCGGAATTAATGCAAGATCCAACAATGATTGTCTTAAAATGGATGCGAGGTATAGGAGATATTATCTTCTCTGTAGGAATTGTTACCATCTGCTGGTTTGTATTCGATTTAACCCTGAAAAACAAAATAACTAAAAATAAATAAAACAAAATATTATGGAAGCTATAACACAGAAACATGTAGGAGCATTTGTTGCTGAAGACTTTAGAACTGCCGCTGTCTTTACAAAATATGGAATAGACTTTTGCTGTAGAGGAAACCGATCTTTACAAGAAGTGTGCGAGAAAAACGGAATTTTAACAAGCGACTTAGTCGATAGCTTAGAGCATGTACTTAACTCTAAAACAGACCAATCTATAGATTATAAATCCTGGCCTTTAGATTTATTAATAGATTATATCGAGAAAAAACACCACCGTTATGTAGAGGAAAAATCGCCTATAATTAAACAATTTTTAGACAAATTGTGTAAAGTTCACGGCGAAAGACATCCTGAATTATTTGAAATAAACGATCTATTTACTGCGTCTGCTGGAGAATTAGCTCAACATTTAAAGAAAGAAGAAATTATTTTATTTCCTTTTGTTAAGCGCTTATTAAAGGCTAAAGCCACCAACACACCTATTGAAGCTCCTGGTTTTGGAACAGTTAAAAACCCAATAGCAACCATGATGCAAGAACATGATAACGAAGGTGTGCGTTTCAGACAAATTGCCGAAATTACAGATAACTATACGCCACCTGCCGATGGGTGTAACACGTATAAAGTAACTTTTGCAATGCTTCAAGAATTCGAGCAAGATTTGCATTTGCATATACATTTAGAAAATAATATCCTCTTCCCTGCTGCAGAAAAATTGGAAAATGAATTCTGCTAAATACTTTATTTAATTTTTAAATTCCGGAACATTAATTTTAACAATGTTTCGGAATTTTTATTTTTATAAAATGATGTCAAAAAAACTGGTCTTAGTTTGTCTTTTTAATTTCCTAGTTGCGGCAGCAATGGGACTAACCATGCGCTTTGCATTTGTGTCTTCCATTGATTTTAACTACCGAAATTTAACCCACGCACACTCTCATGTGGCCATGTTAGGTTGGGTCTATTTAATGCTATATGTTTTTATAGTACATCATTTTACTTCTAAAAAACCAAAGGCATTTAACCGTCTATTTTGGATGACTGAAGTTGCCGTTATTGGTATGATGATTAGTTTTCCATTACAAGGTTATGCCCTATTTTCTATTACTTTTTCTACACTGCATATCTTTTGCAGTTATTACTTTGCTTATCTTATATTTAAACATCAAAATATAGCCTCCAAACCAACTCGTGTATTAATAAAAACAGCGGTTGTATTTATGTTAATTTCTACACTTGGTGTGTGGTGCCTAGGGCCTGCAGTGGGATTATTAGGACAAGCCTCTGCCTTCTACCAAATCGCTATTCAATTCTTTTTACATTTTCAATTTAATGGCTGGTTTTTAATAGGCTTATTAGGATTGTTTTTTCATTTTTTCAAGATACAAGACCATAAAATATTTAAGCCTTTTTATATCAGTTTGGTAATTTCTACAGTAACAACTTTAGCATTACCTGTACATTGGTTTGCTCCTTCACCCATTTTAACTTGGATAAATGGATTTGGTATTCTTTCCCAGATTTTATGTTTTATACTTTTTATTAAACTAACTAAAACATTTATACAAAAGCATTTAAAATCGGTTAGCAAGGAAGCCAAATACCTATACCATTTCGCACTAATGTCTTTTGCTATTAAAATACTTTTTCAAAGCGCATCGCTTTTTCCTTACATTGGCGAGATCGTAAAACAAAATCATAATTTTGTAATTGGCTTTATTCATTTAACCATGCTAGGCGTGGTTTCAGGATTCTTATTTGCTTATATTGTACAATCTAAACTAAGCTACAGAACATTCCTTTTTAATTATGGGATTTACAGCTTTATTTTAGGATTTTTAGGCACAGAATTCGTGTTGTTCTTTCAAGGCTTACGCTTTGTGTTTGGCATAGGGCTAATTCCCAATTATTATCTTGTACTATTTATACTAAGTTCTTTTCTAGTCATAGGAATATCCTTTATCTTTATAGGTATATCAACCTCAAAAACAAACTATTATGACAGCAAACAAACCACTAAAGCGCCATAAATCTTTACAGCCTCTAAGCAGAGATCACCATCACGGATTATTATTAGCTTGGAAAATTAGAACAGGATTTAAAAAAGAAGTTGAAATTGAACGCATAAAAGTATATACCGATTGGTTCTATACAACACATTTAGTACCGCATTTTAAAATGGAAGAGGCTCATGTATTCTCTATCTTACCTGAAGATCACCCCTTAAGAATGCAAGCCATAGACGAACATAAACAAATTGATGCATTGGCTAGTACCATGACTCATTTAGAAAATACTTTAGTGAAGCTGGCAGACGTTTTAGAAGGACATATACGTTTTGAAGAACGCGTGCTATTCCCAGAAATTCAAAGTGTTGCTACTGCTAAAGAGATGGAACATATAGATGAAATACATTACGAACAGAATCTTGAAGAAAACACTATAGATGAATTCTGGAAGTAACGACATACATACTAGTAGTGAAACAGAGACACTAATAAAATTAAATATATAATAAATAAAACATAGTTTAGTTAGAGACTATTTAAAAAGCAAAATCCCCCTAAAATATAAATTCTAGAGGGGATTTTTTAATTAAGGATTATATACTTATTGCATTTCGCTAACCGCTTTTTCTATATTTTGTATAGTTTCATCTGAGTTTACACCCAATCCTTCTTGTTGAAACACCAATTCTCCTTCCTCATTAAACACACTAATAATATTAGAGTGAGAGAAATCCATAGGGGAAATTTCTTTATACTTTACCGCTAAAACCGCAGCAAATTCTCTAGTATTTTGTTCTGTAGAGCGCAAAAATAGCCATGGTTCTTCATCCATAAAATTTTCCTTCGCAAATTCTTTCAAACGTTCCGGCGTATCTGTTTCCGGATCGATACTTACAAATATCATTTTTACTTTGCCTTTTGTATTCTCTGGTAATCGTTTTTCGATATTTCGCATATCGGCAACCAATCTCGGACATGCCGCCTTACAAGTTGTATAAATCATGACCATAACCAATACATCTCCCTTTAAATCTTTAAGCTGAATATCTTCAGCATTTTGATTGGTCCACGTAGAAGGTAAATTATATATAGACATGTCCGAAATGACATCTGATTTCTCTACTTTTTGAGCAGTCTCGGTTACCGCTTCTGCATTAGTATTATTTTTGCAAGACACTATTGCAAACACAAGTAAACCACAAATTAAAAGTACTTTTTTCATAATTATTTATTTTAAGGTAAAGGCACGTCTTTAACACATCTAAAACCTAAATTTTTAATACTATATCGCGCTGTAATACTACCTCTAAAAGCATAACGCATAAAGGCCGCATAGTTCATTAAATCGGTAGCTCCAACAGCAGCGCTTCCGCAAAATAAATTAGAATCTTTATCGACATCTTTACGAGACTCTCCAGTAATTAGAATAGAGTTAAAATCTGATGTCCACTCCCAAACCAATCCATGCAAATCTGATACGCCCCAATAATTCTCAGGATTTCGTCCTACTTCATAAGTATTGGTGCGCGGTGCTTCGTACCAAGATAAAATCTTCTGATTATAAGATTCTTTTACACGAGCATCTGCTAACTCTTCATCCGCCATGGCGGCATATTCCCACTCATCTACTGTTGGTAATCGCTTACCCTGACATTCGCAATATTTACTCGCCGCAAACCACGAAATATAAGTAATGGGGCTTTTAGGCTTTTCAGAATCATTTAAAGTAGTATCATTCTTCCAGTTTCTTAAATAGGTCGCATCTACAAACAATTTTTTAGCTTTAGATTTTTTCCATTCTGGAAATTTTTTCACAAAATCTACATATTGCTCATTCGTAACAGGAAGTTTATCCATATAAAAATGATCTACCTTCACTAATGAAGAATCGCGACCATAAAGGGGAATATAACGTCCCCCTTTAATTAAGACCATATCCGATGTTTGCGCAAGTATTATAGTTTGCACGAGAAATGCCATACAAAACAATATAGATGTTCTTTTTAGCATAATTTTCCTTTTTAATTATTTCTGATTACGAACCTTATTAACCATTTCGGTAGTCACCACTTTTTTAGAATTCCCCCAGCTATTATACACATAGGTTAACACGTTTGCTATCTCACTAGGCGATAAACTTTGTCTAGTCATTACGCTATTATATGTTTCGCCGTTTACAGTAATTTCTCCTGTTAATCCGTGAAGTACAACCCCTATTGCGCGTTCCACATCTGCATTTAAATAATCTGAATTCGCTAACGGAGGGAATGCTCCTGGTATACCTTGACCTTCTGCTTGGTGACATGCAAAACAGGTTTGCATATAAGCTTGTTTACCACGCTCAAGTTGTTCGCTTAAAGATTCTACAGGTGTTTCCTCTACCACCTCATTATTGTCAGGCATAGACTGTATACCTCCACCTTCAGGTAGATAAATATCGTCTCTTAATTCTCCAGAATAAATTTTCTTATCCTCTTCTCCTTCTACTTTAAGCATCCCTAAGGCTCCTTTATTAAAGGCTCTAAAAATAGAGTGATCTACCATAATAAATGTTCCAGGCACATCTACTTTAAATTCTACTATGGCCGCTCCTCCCGCTGGGATTAAAGTGGTTTGAACATTGTCATTAATTAGGTCACCGCCTTCAACATGAACACGATCAAATATTTCTCCAATAACATGGAAAGACGATACTAAATTAGGTCCACCGTTACCCACAAACAATCTAACGGTTTCACCAACATTAGCAGTAATTGCATTATCTCCAGTTAACGCCCCCACTTTACCGTTAAATACAACGTAGTCGGCTCTTTCGTCTATAGCTTTTTGCATATCGAATGGTTGTAAGCCACGATCGCCATGTGCACCTTTAGTATAGAAATCGCCTTGCATTAAGTAATATTCTTTATCTACTGGAGCTAAACCACCTTCAGGTTCTACTAATATAAGACCATACATTCCATTAGCAATATGCATTCCTACAGGTGCCGTAGCACAGTGGTATACATATAATCCTGGATTTAATACTTTAAAGGAAAACACTTTTTCGTGTCCTGGTGCTACAAACGAAGATTCTGCACCTCCACCTGGACCGTTTACCGCATGTAAATCGATATTGTGAGGTAATTTATTATCTGGATGATTCTTTAAATGAAATTCGACTTCGTCTCCAACACGTGTTCTAATAAAACTTCCTGGTACCGATCCTCCAAACGTCCAGTACACATAGCTTACACCATTTGTCATTTCGCCTTCCTCTTCAAGGATTTCCATATCTACGATAAGCTTTTTAGCTTTACGAGCACCTACTGGAGTTGGTACGTGAGGCGGAGCAGTTAGTTCTGCAATCATGGTTTGACTCACACTAATATTTGCATTATCCTTTGGTTTCTGTTTTTCTTCTTTTGAACAAGAGGCTAAAATTACACAAGCCAAAACCATTACGGCCTGTCTCCAATTAAAGCGTTGTTTTAAAACATTTAAGTTCGTTTTCATAGGTCTAAATTTTGATTGGTTATTTTCCTTTTTCAACATAAAAGACAAATTTGTCTTTTATTGTATCAAAAATAATATTTATTGCAAATACTAAATATGATAATTGTCATCTTATAAATAAATGAAGCTTTATTTGTCTGTATCTTAATAAATCATCAATTCAATCCAGCTATTTTATAAAAATAGTCAAATTATGCGCATTGTCTAATTCTATCGTCTAAATGAATTCTATTTATAAAAAGTTATATAACATAAGGTGTATAGTACTCCAAAAAAACAAATAATTCATCTTCCAATCGTCTTGTATATAGTTGATAATATGTGTTCGAAAAGTCGTTTAAAAATTTAGTGATCGTTACTTATATTATTACCAACTGATTATTAACTATAAAGTGGTCTAGATTCAAAAAGAAAAGGCACTTAACATTTGTTAACAAGTAACATTTTTAAAACTCATAAATAGTTGTATTTTTACATCTCATAAATTCAAACTATTAATGGGTAAAATCATTGCAATTGCAAATCAAAAAGGAGGTGTTGGAAAAACAACCACTTCTATAAATTTAGCAGCCTCTTTAGGGGTGCTTGAAAAGAAAGTATTGCTGATTGATGCCGATCCTCAAGCCAATGCCACTTCGGGATTAGGCATAGACATAGAAACCGTGGAAATTGGCACATACCAGTTATTAGAACATACTAATACCGCTAAAGAAGCCATTCTGGAAACAGAAACTCCTAATTTAGATATTATTGCTTCCCACATAGACTTGGTCGCGATTGAAATTGAACTTGTCGATAAGGACGATAGAGAATATATGCTGAAACGTGCTTTAGCAGAAGTTAAAGACGAATACGATTTTATTATTATTGATTGCGCACCATCTTTGGGCTTATTAACGTTAAATGCGTTAACAGCTGCAGATGCCGTAATTATTCCTATACAGTGCGAATATTTTGCGCTTGAAGGTTTGGGAAAATTATTAAACACTGTAAAAAGTGTTCAAAAAATACACAATCCCGATTTAGATATAGAAGGGCTTTTATTAACCATGTACGATTCTCGCTTAAGACTTTCTAACCAAGTGGTAGAAGAAGTTCAAAAGCATTTTAACGATATGGTTTTTAAAACAATTATACAGCGAAATGTACGCTTAAGTGAAGCTCCAAGTTTTGGAGAAAGCATTATTAATTTTGATGCAAGCAGTAGAGGTGCTATTAACTATTTAAGTTTAGCCAAAGAAGTAATTAATAAAAACGCTTAGAAAAAACTATGGCGAAAGCAGTTAGAAAACAAGCATTAGGAAGAGGATTATCTGCATTATTAAAGGATCCGAGTAACGATATTAACTCGGTGCAGGATAAAAATGCGGATAAAGTTATAGGTAATATCGTAGAGCTAGAATTAAGTACCATTGAAATGAATCCATTTCAGCCTCGTACTAATTTTAACGAAGAATCACTGCGCGAATTAGCCTCATCTATTAAAGAATTGGGTGTTATTCAGCCCATAACAGTTCGTAAATTAGATTTTAACACGTATCAATTAGTATCTGGAGAGCGCCGTATGCGAGCTTCGGAATCTTTAGGTTTAAAAACTATACCGGCTTACATTCGTATTGCCAACGATCAGGAATCTTTAGAAATGGCCTTGGTTGAAAACATTCAACGTCAAGACTTAGACCCTATAGAAATTGCTTTATCGTATCAACGTTTAATCGATGAGATTAATCTAACGCAAGAACAAATGAGTGAACGTGTTGGTAAAAAACGTTCTACCATTGCTAATTACTTACGCCTTTTAAAATTAGACCCAATTATTCAAACAGGAATGCGCGACGGCTTTATTTCTATGGGACACGGCCGTGCTATCATAAATATTGAAGATCAAAGTACGCAACTCGATATTTATACGCGTATTTTACAACATAAACTATCGGTTAGAGATACCGAAACTTTGGTTCGCGATTATAACGAAACCAAAGCCCTAGGAGATCAAAAACCTGAAAGTAAACCAACACCGGAAACACCTGTATTTGTTAAGAAAAGTATTCAAGACTTCTCAGATTATTTCGGACATAAAATAGATATTAAAGTCGCTAAAAATGGTAAAGGAAAAATCACTATTCCTTTTCATTCTGAAGAAGACTTTAATCGTATAAAAAAACTTGTACAGAGTGCAAAGTAAATTTTTAATACCTACCCTACTCTCTTTTTTTTTCTGCTTAAATAGCCTTGCACAAGAAAACAATAAAGAAACAACTGCAGCAACCAATAAAACTGCAGACACCTTGGTTGTGGACTCGTCGGAGATTGTTGTCGCCACAGTAGACACGCTTAAAGTTAACGATTCACTTGCTATTAAAGAACCGGTTATAGAATCTCGTTTTATAGATCCGTTAGCGCCAGCACGTGCCGCTTTTTATTCGGCTATACTTCCTGGTCTAGGACAAGCCTACAATAAAAAGTATTGGAAAATTCCAATTGTTTATGCGGCGATAGGTACAGGAATCTATTTTTATATTGACAACAATAACGCTTATAACCGCTATCGCGATGCTTACAAACGTAGATTAGCAGGTTTTACAGACGATGAATACTACGGGCGTGTGTCTGATGACGGATTAATAAACGCTCAAGAACAATTACGAAGTAACAAAGAAATGTCCTTGCTAATTACCATTGGTTTATATGTATTAAACATAGTAGATGCCAATGTAGATGCGCATTTATTACAATTTAATATAGACGATAATTTATCGTTAGCACCACAATTTAATTACAACGAGATGCAAGGCACCACAAATCTCGAACTTTCCCTTAACTTTAAATTTTAAAACATGAAGATTGCATTACTTGGATACGGTAAAATGGGTAAAACCATAGAACAAATTGCCCTTAAACGTGGTCACGAGATCGTAATTAAAGCGAGTATAGAAAATCCTGAATACGACATTACCAAAGCCGATATCGCAATAGATTTTAGTATGCCAAGTGCTGCCGTAGGCAATATCTCTAATTGTTTTAATAACGGAGTCCCAGTTATTTCAGGAACTACAGGTTGGTTGGAAGATTACGATAAGATTACGGCACTTTGCAAAGAAAAACAAGGTGGTTTTATCTATGCTTCAAATTTTAGTTTAGGTGTAAATATCTTTTTTGAATTAAATAAAACACTGGCGAAAATGATGAGCAACCTAGATCAGTATAATATATCTATGGAAGAAGTACATCATACTCAAAAATTAGATGAGCCTAGCGGAACAGCTATTTCTCTAGCAAACGATATTATTTCTGAACATAATAGTTATGCAAAATGGGCTCTAAATACGCCAGAAACTAACACCATTCCTATTGTTGCTAAACGTATACCAGAAGTTCCTGGAACACACGTGGTAACTTACAATAGTAATGTAGACTCCATAACCATCGAGCATAAAGCGCATAACAGAGAAGGTTTTGCCCTTGGCGCTGTAGTGGCAGCAGAATGGTTACATGGAAAAACAGGTGTTTTCAGCATGAAAGATGTGTTAAATATTGGTTAATAGCTTAAATTGCTGTTACATTATTAACATAATGCACACGTATTAAAATATTAAGATAAAATCTTGTCGGGAAGACACTAAGCAATTCAAAGTAGATTATGACACTAACTCAACTTTTCATTTTTTTTATAATTATCCAAATCTTACACGGATTAGCAACTTGGAAACTTTATACAAAAGCAGGTAGACAAGCATGGGAAGCCTTTATTCCGGTGTACAACGCTATCGTTTTAATGAAAATTATTAACAGACCTTGGTGGTGGACTATTTTACTCTTTTTACCTATTGTAAATTTAATTATGTTTCCTGTAGTTTGGGTAGAAACCGCGCGAAGCTTCGGTAAACATTCGACTACAGATACCGTATTAGCTATTGTGTCTCTTGGCTTTTACAATTTCTATTTAAATTACGTTGCAGATGTAACATATGTTAAAGACCGTAGCTTAGAGCCTAGAACAAGTGCTGGAGATTGGATTAGCTCAATCCTATTTGCTATAGTCGCAGCAACGATTGTACACACCTATATTATTCAGCCATTTACTATTCCAACATCGTCTTTAGAAAAAACATTACTTATTGGCGATTTCCTTTTTGTGAGTAAATTAAATTACGGTCCACGTATTCCACAAACAACTTTGGCTTTGCCTATGGTGCACGATTCCATTCCGAAGACCAAATTAAAATCGTATGTAGCAGACGATAATTTAAAAACAAAAGCAGACTCTTGGAAAAATAAAACTTTATTACCTTATTTAAGACTTCCAGGTTTTCAAGATATAAAGCGTAACGATATTGTAGTATTTAACTGGCCAGTAGATACTGTGACCGACTTTTTTAGTACGCCAGACCGTAACCATTGGAAACCGGTAGATAAAAAATCTAATTATGTAAAACGTTGTGTTGGTTTACCTGGAGATTCTCTTGAGGTTAGAGATGGACGCGTATTTATTGACGGGAAGCAAAACGAATTACCAGACCGCGCAAAGCTACAATTTAGTTATTTGGTACAACCTAAAACCCATCAGTTTAATGCTAAAGATTTAGCAGATCGATATGGTATTACCGACCGTTTTGGAATTATTAACGACAAAAACACCTATATGTTTATGTCGATTACAGACGAAGCTGCAGAAAAATTTAAAAATCATCCTAACGTAGAAAGCATTACACCTATTAAAGAAGAAAAAGGAGTTAGAGATGCTAGAATTTTCCCTCAAAATCCAAATTATAACTGGAATAACGATTTCTTCGGACCTTTATATATTCCTGAAGCAGGAAAAACTATCGCTTTAAATGTAGATGTGTTACCGCTTTATAAACGCGTTATTTCGGAATACGAAGGCAATACATTACAGGTTAAAGGCAATCAAATTCTTATTAATGGCGTGGTATCCGACACCTATACTTTTAAACAAGATTACTATTGGATGATGGGAGATAACAGACATAACTCGCAGGATGCTAGAGCTTGGGGATTTGTGCCTTTTGATCACGTTGTTGGTAAACCTGTATTTATTTGGATGAGTTGGGATCAATACGGAAAACCACGTTGGGACCGTTTCTTTACAACTGTTGGCGGTAGTGGAGAACCAGTATCATACTTAATTCCTTCTTTAATTTTAATTGCAGGATTATTTGGTTACAATACCTATAGAAAACGTAAAAAAGCAAACGCTTAATCCGATGGTATGAGTTTGAATAGCCTTTTACATCCCACATATTTCCCCGATATTGCACAGATGTCTGCTATAGCGCAGTCCGATGTTGTGACCTTCGAAATGGATGATAATTTTGCCAAACAAACCTATAGAACAAGAACCTATATTTATGCCGCAAACGGAAAATTACTACTCAATATTCCCGTGGTGTATACTCAGAAAAATAGACAGAAATATCGAGATGTAAAAATTTCGAACACCGATAATTGGCAGAGTTTACATTGGAAATCTTTACTTTCTGCCTATAAAACCTCTCCTTTTTTTGAATATTACGAAGATGATTTACGTCCGTTGTTTAAAACTAAAGCAGACTTTATTTTAGATTTTAATTTGAAGTGTTTCGAGACTATTTCAGAATGTCTTCAATTAGAAAAACCAATTCGCAAAACGGAAGCGTTTAAACATAACATTGTTGATGCTTCGGACTTAAGGTTTTTGGTTAATCCGAAATCAGATGTCAATTTTCAGAACGAAAAATACACCCAAGTGTTCGACGACAAACATGGCTTTATAAACAACTTAAGTATTTTAGATTTACTGTTTAATGAAGGGCCAAATGCCTTAGACTATTTAGAAAGTCAAGATTTAACTTTATAATGTTACAGCCTGTTATACATTATGGTATTCATTTTTTAGGGCCATTAGTTATCGCCTTATGGTTTTACAAACCGCGTTGGAAATATGCCTATTTAATAATGATTTGTGGCATGCTAATCGATTTAGATCATTTGTTAGCCACACCCATATTTAGTCCAGGTCGATGCAGTATAAATTACCACCCACTTCACTCCTATTGGGCCATTGCTGTGTATATTCTGTTATTACTCCCAAGGAAAACGCGACTTATAGGCTTAGGACTAGTTATTCATATTATAGCCGACACTGTAGATTGTAGTTTAATGTAAACTCACTTTTGTCATAATCGGATAGTGATCCGAATACTCTTCTTTAAACGTTTTAAAGCCATTTATTTTAAAATTCTCATCCGCGAAAATAAAATCAATACGCACTGGGAAAAACTTAAAATTAAACGTTTTACCAAAGCCAGAACCGGCTTCTCTAAATGTGTCGTTTAAATCGCCTTTAATCATACGATAAACATACGAGCTCGCGGTATTATTTAAATCGCCCGTAATAATCATCTTATAAGGAGATTTGCTTTTGTGCTCGAGAAACAGTTCGGTTTGGTCCTGTTGTACCGCGAAAGATTTCCCAATACTTTTAAATAAACGTTCGGAATCTTGCTTTTTTAAGGCCTCGACTTCGGTATTTATTTTAAGAGATTGTAAATGAATATTATAAATTCGGATGGTGTCTTTTTCTTTAACCACATCTACATAAATAGCATTGTTTGTGGTGTTTGGAAACCGTATAGACCCTTTATTTACAATCGGAAATTTTGAATAAATAGCTTGTCCCAATTGCTTTTTTTCTCCTGCCAATTGTATGTAATTAAATTTATAAGAGGAGAAATCAGCGCTTTTGTTATTCGGATGATATTCTTGGAGACATAATATATCAGGTTGTTGTTCCTTTACAAATTTGGAAATTTCTAAAGCTGTATCGGTATCCGGAATCCATTGATAAATATTAAAAAGCCTCACATTATAACTCATAATGGAGAGATTCGCTTCATTATCTATAGCTGTAGCACTTGAAAATCGATAAAGAGATCCTGAATAAAAATACCCAATAAGCACCACAGTTATAGACAGTACCATCTGTAGTTTTATTTTAAGCAACCAATATAAAGCGAATGCTACATTTGCAATAATTAGAAAGGGAACCGTTAGACTTAAAACCGATAATATTGAGAAGTTTTTAGGCGGAAAGAAAGGTAAAATATAAGATAAAAGTAATAGAGTCGCAAAAACTGAATTGATTAGAAAGATGAATTTATCAATACCATTAAGCTTCCTCATCCTTATTTTCCTGCTTTAAATAAAAAAGCCTTTTCCTCTTTTGTTAAACTATCGTAACCGCTTTTACTAATCTTATCTAAGATTAGATCGATACGTTTTTGCTTGTTAAAAGCCTCGAATTCATCCTTTTTAAACCCTGCCATATCTTTATTTTGGCGTTGCTTATGCACCGTTTTTAGAGGCGACTTTTTTGTTTTAGAAAACCAACCACTAACCTGGTCTGCCAGAGCCTCGAAACCTTTTCCAATATCGTTTCCTTTTTTGTATTGTATCGCGTAGAAATAGCCTAAAAGCGCCCCTCCAATATGAGCTAAGTTACCACCCGCATTAGGACCTGCTAACCCCAAAACATCCATTCCAACTATAGCCGCTCCCACAATCCATAACTTAATATTAAAGGTAAAAAAGCGTAAATTCATTTGCGGCGTATACGCACACATAAAAATTAATAAGGCGCGAACGGCCGCCGAAGCGCCCACCAATCGCCCACCTGTAGTAAATACATTAGGAAGTAAATTGTAACCCAATATAAATACAATAGCACCGCCTATGGCTCCTAGAAAATATACATTTATAGCTAGTTTTTTGCTAAATATAGTTAAGAACCATTGTCCTATAAAATACAACCATAACATATTAAACAGCATATGTATAAAATCGTAATGCACAAATGCATAGGTAATAAACGTCCACGGCTTTACTAAAAGTTCGGATAATTGACTAGGCAGTTCGAACCATTGCAGACTGGAATGCGATGGCAATGTAGACGTTACAGCTTGTAGTATAAAGCCAATAAAAAAGACAACAACGTTAATTGCTATTATCTTTTCTAACACATTTAAATGCGTTAATTTTTGTTTAATATCGTTATTGAGTGTATTCATATATTAATCCCAACGATTTTTGTTGAATTGTGTTTTTTTCCAATACCACATAATTAAAAACCCTGTTAAAGCACCTCCAATATGTGCTACATAAGCCGTGTTACTCGGACTGAAAAAAGATTGACCCGTAACCGCCGAAATAAAATCTAAGGCGATAATTCCAGGAATAAAGTATTTGGCTTTTATAGGTATTGGTAAAAAGATCATCATTAATTTAGACTCTGGATACAACATACCAAAAGCAACTAGTACGCCCATTATGGCTCCAGAAGCTCCTACCATAGTCCCATTAAACACACTAACAAATTTCCCTAATTGATCGGGATCTAAAACTTGAGTCCAACGGGAATCGTACATCGCATATCCTGAACGTAAGGTCTCTAAGGTTTCGGTTGGTGCAAATCCTGCACCTGTTAACGCCGACATTCCGGAGGAGTATTGATAATAATAATATCCTAACATTAAAAGCGCAGCTCCTAAACCTGAAGAGATATAGAAAAACAGAAACTTTTTTGTTCCAAATTGTTGTTCTACCGGAGATCCAAACATCCAAAGGGCTAGCATATTAAAACCAATATGCATAAAACCCCCATGCATAAACATATGCGTTAGAATTTGCCAAGGCTGGAAGGCTTCGTTTTTTGGAAAATGTAAGGCAAACCAATCATAAAACAAGGTGCCACCACCAACGGCCATAGTCCCAATAAACATAATAACGTTTATGATTATAAGGTGTTTAACTGTTTCGGTTACTCTATTCATAATATTTTTATTTCTGTGAAATTACATAAATTTTTTATCCAATTCATCCACCGTCATCGTAATGAATGTTGGTTTATTAGCAGGCGAAACATTAGGATCCTTACACGCAAACAAACTATTCACTAAATGATCTTGTTCGGTTTGGTTAAGTGATTGCCCTGGTTTTATAGCCAAACTTTTAGCTAAAGATTTAGCCAATAAATCGGCTGCACTAAAATTAGCATCCGGAACCTCATGTTCTACATCACTAATTAATTGCTCTAATATAATACTTACTTCGCTTTCAGGAACATTTATAGGCAATCCAATTATTTCGACCATCTGATTTTCAAAATTCTGAAACACAAAACCAGCATATTCTAAATCGTTTTTCAGATTTAAAATAATATCATGTTCTTGTTTAGAAAATTGAATTTGAAGAGGAAATAATAACTGCTGACTCACCGTATCCTTTCCGGTTATATATTTTAAAAAATCTTCGTATAAAATACGTTGGTGTGCGCGATGCTGATCGATAACTAACATTCCCGATTTTATCGCACTTAACACATATTTATTTTGAAGCTGATATGAACTTTGCTTAGACGTCATCTGATTTTCACCAAATAAAGACGCTGTACTTTCTACACTTTCAAACTGCATTTCACTAAAATCCTGTGTCGATTTTGTGCCTTTAGATTCCATACCAACATACATACTTTCCCAACCTGCAGTTGAAGCTGGTTTACGTCCAGAAAATGATGATGATGATGATGCCATATTAGATCTAGAAGGTGCTATAGCTTTTTCTGTATCAAATGGATTGAATGAACGATCGACTTCTATAGTTGGTGTACTTGCCGATTTATTTGAATAATCGTAAGGCGTATCTAAATTCGCATCCCGTTCAAAATCTAATACGGGCGCAATATTAAATTGCCCTAAACTATGTTTTACAGAGGCTCTTAAAATAGCATATAAGGTATGCTCGTCGTCGAACTTAATTTCTGTTTTTGTGGGGTGAATATTGATATCTATAGTTTGCGGATTCACTTCTAAATTTAAGAAATAACTCGCATGTGTACCGTCCTTAATCAGCCCTTCAAAAGCCGCTGTTATGGCGTGATTTAAATATGCACTTTTAATAAATCTATTGTTTACAAAAAAGAATTGTTCGCCTCTAGATTTTTTAGCATACTCCGGTTTACCCACAAAGCCCGAGATTTTTAACACATCGGTATCTTCATTAACGGGTACCAATTTTTCATTGGTTTTCGGACCAAAAATATTAACAATACGCTGTCTATAATTACTTTGTGGTAAGTTAAAAACTTCCGAGCCATTATGATACATCACAAAACTAATGCTGGGATGTGCCAAGGCTACACGCTGAAATTCATCAATAATATGACGCGTTTCAACCGTATTAGATTTTAAAAAATTACGTCGCGCAGGAATATTAAAAAACAAGTGTTTTACAGCAATCGATGTTCCTGTTGGTGTAACCACCACATCCTGATCTACAATCTCGCTCCCCTCTATAGTTATGGTAGTACCAACTTCTTCTTGCTCTTGCTTAGTTTTTAACTCTACATGCGCAATGGCCGCAATACTCGCTAAAGCTTCTCCACGGAACCCTTTGGTATTAAGCTGAAATAAATCTTCGGCAGACCGTATCTTTGAGGTTGCATGACGCTCGAAACTTAAACGCGCATCGGTAACACTCATACCCACACCATCGTCAATGACTTGAACCAAAGTTTTACCGGCATCTTTTACCAATAATTTTATGGTTTCGGCTTTTGCATCGATTGCATTTTCTAATAACTCTTTAACTACTGAAGCTGGCCGCTGTACCACCTCGCCCGCTGCAATTTGATTCGCAACATGGTCTGGTAAAAGTTGAATAATATCTGCCATTATGTATTTGGAAGGAATATTGATAAATCGAATTCTATGATAAAAAGAAATATTAAAATAAGAATAGCGATAATAATTAGTATGCGACGATTAGCTGAGCGATCTGGCGATTCTTTTAACTCGTCAAAAGCATTTTGAAATTTAGATTTTATACCACCTGTAGGTCCGACGGTCTTTCTATAATCGTCGAATTTATGTTTCATTTCAAACGGACTCCCCTCGCCTTCATTTTTAAAATGTCGAGGTGTGTACGAAAACTTTTTATTTTTTCTGCTTTTAAAAATCCCCATAATACATGCTACAATTCATAATTATTTAATACATACCATAAAACAATCACCAACATAAAAATTATAAGCCAACCCGATAAACGGATGCCTGTTTTACCTTGGTGTTTTCGTGTTCGTTTAAGCTCGTCCCATTTAGACGACATTTCATTAGAAGGCTTCTGCTCTTCTTTCTGAAATTTAGGCTTATAACCAAACGCTTTATTTTTTCGTTGATTAAATAAATTCACTATTTAAAAACTAATCGTTGTTAATCTCCAAATGTACTCAAAATTGAGAAGAATCTCGAATTGGCTTTCTAAAAAAATGTTAACAAATGGAAGGAGAATACATCATTTTGACGGTCTTTAACTAGAAAAAGCATGCAATGACTTCCCTTATATTGACGCAATCCCAAAGGTTGCATTTAATAATGACGTATAGTTTGATCTTGGATGGATTAGAAACGTACTGTATTTAGCTTTAAACCTTCTTAACCTGTAACAGATTTTGAATATTTAATAAGTTTAATACCTCCTGTGTATTATTTCGAAATCATAACACATCACTAATATTCCAAGGTGTTCGAACGGAGTCGAGAACTGATTAAAAATCAGAAATCATTCAAATTAGAATATGTAATCAACTTAACAATTCTTCTAAATTAAAAACAACAACGATGTCCCAAGGTGTTCAAGCGGAGTCGAGAACTGATTAAAAATCAGCAATCATTCAAATTTGAATATGTAATCAACTTAACAATTCTTCAAAATTATAAAACAACAACGATGTTCCAAGGTGTTCGAGCGAAGTCGAGAACTAATTAAAAATCAGAAACCATTCCAATTTGAATATATAATCCACTTAACAATTCTTCTAAATTATAAAACACAAGGATGTTCTAGGGTGTTCGAGCGGAGTCGAGAACTAATTAAAAATCAGCAATCATTCAAATTTGAATAATTAATCAACTTAACAATTCTTCTAAATTATAAAACACAAGGATGTTCTAGGGTGTTCGAGCGGAGTCGAGAACTAATTAAAAATCAGCAATCATTCAAATTTGAATATGTAATCAATTTAGTAATTCTTCTAAATCCTAAAACAACAACGATATTCCAAGGTGTTCGGGCAAAGTCGAGAACAGAAAAACATTCAATTATTTATTTTTACACGTTCACTTCAATAGCGAATACAGAAATAATCCGTTTTTATAAAATGGATTTTGGATAAGGCATCAAAAAAAAAGCACCCCATTAAGGATGCTTTTCTCATTAATTAACCGGTACAATTAAAACATGACATTTTAATTGTTTCCCTTTATTAGTTGAAGCAAGTCCGTTTTTTGAACCACTCCCGACTGTCTCCAAACTTGTGTACCGCCTTTGTATAAAATTAATGTAGGTACACCTCTTACGTTTAATTGTGCTGCTAATTCTTGATTCTTATCGACATCAATTTTTAAAATTGAAACGGAATCTCCAAGACTATCTTTCACCTCTTTTAAAACTGGAGCCATAGCTTTACATGGTCCACACCATTCGGCAAAAAAATCGACCAACACGGGTTTATCTTGTTTTATTAGTTCTGAAAATCGACTCATATTGTTTTGTTTTTATAAAGTTTAATTTAATCACCTTATGCTTTTAAGCCGTTCGTATTTACAAAAACAGTTTTATTTCTATTTTTTCAATGTAGAAGGGCACACAAAATTGGTTAAAGGTATACCTGCTTCACGAATTGCTTTCATACCTCCAGCAACATCTATTAAATTATGAAATCCTCTACTTTTTAAAATAGACGCCGCAATTACCGAACGATAGCCTCCCGCACAATGCACATAAAAAGGTTCTTCTTTAGGAATCTCCGACAAATGTTCATTAATAAATTCTAAGGACGCATTTTTAGCAGAATCGATATGCTCCGACACATATTCTGTATCTTTTCTAACATCAAAAACATGCAATTTTTCTGTTTCTAAACGTGCTTTAAAGGCCTCTGCTGTAATAGACGAAATAGTATCAAATTTCTTACCTTCTGTTTTCCAAGCGTCGAAACCGCCTTTTAAATACCCCAACGTATTGTCGAATCCCACTCGAGACAAACGGATTACGGCTTCTTCCTCCATTCCCGGATCGGTAACCAATAAAATAGGCTGTTTCGTATCTTTAATTAAAGCCCCTACCCATGGCGCAAATCCGCCATCTAGTCCAATAAAAATAGAACGTGGAATATGACCTTTTATAAAATCGTTTTGATGACGTACATCTAAAACTAAAGCATCAACAGTATTCGCAACGGTTTCAAATTCGTCTGGATTTAAAGCTTTTGTGCCTTTTTCAATAACCGCATCAATATTATCGTAGCCTTCTTTATTCATTTTAACGTTAAGAGGAAAATAAGATGGCGGTGGTGCTAAGCCGTCGGTAACTTCTTTCACAAACTCGGCCTTTGTCATGTCTGCACGCAAGGCGTAATTCATTTGTTTCTGGTTTCCTAAGGTATCAACTGTTTCCTTCATCATGTTTTTTCCACAAGCAGAACCTGCACCGTGACCTGGATATACAATAACATCGTTAGCTAAAGGCATAATTTTAGTCCGCAAACTATCATATAAAAACCCTGCTAAATCGTCTTGCGTAACATCCGATTTTTGCGCTAAATCTGGACGACCAACATCGCCAAGAAACAAGGTGTCTCCGCTAAAAATAGCATAATCTTTTCCGTTCTCATCCTGTAATAAATACGTTACACTTTCCATGGTATGTCCAGGCGTATGCAACACTTTAATAACAACATTCCCTAACTTAAATTCCTGACCGTCTTCTGCAATAATAGCATCGAACGACGGATTTGCCGTTGGCCCGTATACAATTGGAGCACCTGTTAACTCTGATAAGGTAACATGACCACTCACAAAATCGGCATGAAAATGCGTTTCAAAAATATATTTAATCTTAGCACCTTCTTTTTCGGCACGCGTTATATAAGGTTCTACCTCACGTAACGGGTCTATTATAGCAACTTCTCCTTCACTTTCTATATAATAAGCGCCTTGCGCTAAACAACCGGTATATATCTGATCTACTTTCATAATGTTTTAATTGTAATTAAATTTACGACTCTTTTTTAAATGCTATAGTAACACATGTTACATAATAAGTTCTTTAATTATGATATAAAATCCCATAATTAATACAAACCAACCAAACCCTTTTTTAAGTTTTTTTCCTGGAATATAATTAGACAAATAAGTTCCTAAATATATACCAACCACAGCTATAGCTGTAAAACTTAATAGAAATATCCAATCAATTTCTACATTTCCAATATCTCCTACAAACCCAATTAATGAATTAATGGCGATAATAAACAGCGACGTTCCCACCGCTTTTTTCATAGATAAATTACCTAAAATGATTAAGGCTGGAATAATAATAAAACCACCACCTGCTCCAACAATTCCTGTAAAAAAACCAATAACAATGGCCTGATTAAAAATTAAAAGATTGCTTAATTTTCTAGGCGCATGGGCATCCAACTCTTCTTTTTTAGGTTTTAACATACTTATAGAAGCAATAACCATCATAATGGCGAACATGACCATGATGAATATGCTTTTGGTTACCTCGAAGTCTCCAATACTAAATATAGATTCTGGTATGGCCGGAATTATAAATTTTCGCGTAATAAAAACCATAGTGAATGCTGGAATCGCAAAAACAGCGGCAATTTTCACGTCGACTAAACCTTTCTGAAAATTTTTAAAGGCACCAAAACATGAAGACACACCTACTATAAAAAGAGAATATGCAGTAGCTGTTACAGGATTTAACAGTAAGAGATACACCAAAATTGGCACGGTTAAAATAGACCCACCACCACCGGTTAAACCTAAAACTAAACCGACAACCAATGCACCTAAAAAACCTATAATTTGAGTAATATCCATGACTAAAATTTAGACAAATGTACTCTATACATTAACCGTTAGGGGTAACTTAGGTTACACAGCGTCTTGAATAATTTATATAAACTTAATTTTAAGCATTATAAATCTAGCATATGAATCTGATTTCGATGTAGTTTTAATAGCCCTTCGTTTTCTAATTTTTTAAGTAATCTAGAAATAACAACACGCGAAGTGTGTAAGTCGTGGGCAATGTCTTGATGTGTTACACTAATAACCTCGTTATGGTTAACCATTGCCTTATCTTTTAAATACTTAAGCAAACGTTCGTCCATTTTTAAGAATGCAATGGCGTCTATAGACTCTAACAACTCGACAGTACGCTCGTGGTAACTTTGTAAAATAAAGTTTTGCCAACTGGTATATTTAGACATCCACTCGCCCATTTTTTGCACGGGTACCATAATTAAAGTTGCAGGTGTTTCGGCAATTGCTCGAATCTCACTTTTAGAATTCCCCATGCAACACGAAATACTCATAGTACATGTATCGCCTTGTTCTATAAAATATAATAGTAACTCGTCTCCTTTTTCATCTTCTCTCAGAATCTTTAAAGCGCCACTAATTAACAACGGCATATGGGAAATTGTCTGACCAATATCCATAAGTGTAAACCCTTCGGAAACTTCCTTATAAAGGCCACATTGGTTTATCTCTTGAAGCAATTCATCTTCAAACAAATAGCCGTAATGTTGCTTTAATTCTTCAATCATAAGTTAGATAATAAGACTTTAAAGATAAGCATAACTCTCGTTTCTTATTTTAAAATAGGGCAAAATTCTATTAAAAGACACGGCACAAAAAGGATAAAGGGCTTAACTACTATGTTAGTACCATTTACTTAACCGAAAATTTAAAATGCGTTTCTGTTTTATAGATATCCCCGGGATTTAAAACCGTCGAAGGAAAATCCTCTTGGTTTGGCGAATCTGGAAAATGCTGTGTTTCTAAACATAAACCAGTACGGTCTGCATAGCGAGCGCCATCCCCATAAGGTAAAGCACCATCAAGAAAATTCCCTGTATAAAATTGCACTCCCGGCTGATCTGTAAAAACCTCCATATAACGACCACTATCTTTATCTAATACTGAAGCCACCAAATTCACTTGCTTTGTCGGATGATTTAAAACCCAAGTATGATCGTAACCTGAACCATTTGCTATTTGCGAATGCTCGGCATTTATATCCTGACCGACGCGTTTTGGTGTTCTAAAATCGAAAGGTGTATTTGTCACAGATTCTAGTGTACCAAGCGGTATGGCGGTTTCGTCTGTAGGCACATAAAAGTAGGCATTAATCATAACCTCTTCGTGGGTTACCGTTTTAGTAAAATCTCCTGATAAATTAAAATATGAGTGTTGCGTTAAATTTACTACCGTTGTTTTATCTGTGGTAGCCTGATAAGCAACTTCTAACGTGTTATCTGCTCTAAGCGTATATGTTATCATTACATTTAAGTTCCCCGGATACCCTTCTTCCATGTCTTCACTTAAATAAGATAATTTTAGAGCCACCTTATCATTCGTTTCAATGGGTTCTGCGTTCCAAATCACTTTATCAAAGCCTTTAATACCGCCATGTAAATGATTCGGACCATTATTTATTGCTAAAGGATAGTCTGTACCATTTAATGAAAATTTCCCCTTAGAAATACGATTTCCAAAACGGCCAATTATCGCTCCAAAATAGGTTGGGTTACTTAAATAAGATTCTAAATTATCGTAACCTAAAACCACGTTTTCAAACTTCCCATCTGTATTAGAGACTGTTAGTTTGGTTATAATGCCTCCAAAAGTAATCACATCCACTTGCATGCCATTAGCGTTCTTAAGGGTATAAAGGTCGACTTGATCTCCTTCAGGTGTTGTTCCGTAAACCGATTGATTAATTGATACTTTTCCCATCTTCAATTTTACTTTGTATTAATGTTTGCGAATACAGCAATCCATACGACTTATAATAGTCTAAGTGCTAAAATTAACAAAAATGAAATCAATCACTTCCTATTTTTAATCCTAATTTACCGAATTCCCTTTTTCGCTTAAATCATGTTTAAGACTATGTAAGTGCAGTACACTTTAACCGACCTCTTAACCATTGTTTTCGTTTTTTTTTTTAAATGCTCTTGACTTAATCAGGCATACCGCCAATTTTAAATCATTATTAAAAGAAGAGTATTTGCATTTTAAATTACTCATAGCTTATTTAATTAACTTAAAAATTGTGTTAAATTCATTTAACTTTCTTTTAACTTCTTTTGGTTCGGTATTTTCCGAACCAACACTATATTTGTGCAAAATTTAATACTAATGGAAAATCAACTTCTTAAAGAAAAGGAAAGACTTGTAGAGAAATTAGGAGTTATTATCGAAAATAAAAATCAGTTAGCACCTGTTGCCAGCCGTATTATTTCTTATGTAATTTTAACAGGAAAGAGCGGAACAACATTTGAAGATTTAGTAGTAAACCTATGTGCAAGCAAAAGCACAATTTCGACGCATTTAAATCATTTAGTCGATTTAAAGCAGTTAGAATATTTCACAAAACAAGGCGACCGAAAGCGCTATTATACAGTAAGTCAGTGTCATATTTTCAACCATATGGAAAACATGGTAGACGCGTGGACCTCTGAAAAACAATTGCATTTTGAAATGAAATCTTATAAAACAAAAATGAATGAATTAATTACAGATGATGCTGAGAAATTCAGTTTAGAGTTTCACAACAATTACATTAGCTTCTTAGATGAAGTCACGAAATCGGTTTTAAAGCTGAGAGAAAAAATAGAACACAATCAAATTAAATAATAGTATTCAAATCAAAAACAGTCATATGAAAATTAAACATTACATGATTTTATCGCTAGCCATTTTAGCGGTAACGTTTATAAGTTGTGGAGATAGTAAATCGGAACAACCGCAGCAAGCGCAACAAGCCCCACCTTTTCCTGTTACCGTTTTACAAAACAAAACAGTAACAGCTTATCAAAATTACCCAACAAGTATTAAAGGGATTGTAAGTAGTCAGGTTAGAGCTAAAGTAAGTGGTTATGTTCAGAAAGTACTTATCGACGAAGGTGAGCCAGTAAAGAAAGGCCAAGTGCTTTTTAGATTAGAAACACAATCTTTAAGCCAAGATGCAGGCGCAGCAAAAGCTCGTGTAAATGTAGCTAAAGTTGAAGTTGATAAATTAATTCCTCTTGTAGAACAAGGAATTATTAGCCCAGTACAATTACAAACGGCTAAAGCCAACTTAGCACAAGCAGAAGCCAATTACAGTAGTATAAATGCAAGTATAGGCTATGCAACAATTAAAAGTCCGGTAGACGGGTATGTGGGATCTATTAATTTTAGAGAAGGTGCTTTAATTAGCCCTAGCGACCCTACACCTTTAACAACCGTAAGTGATATTAGTAAGGTATACGCCTTCTTTAGTTTAAACGAAACTCAGTATTTAGATTTTTTACAAAATGCTGAAGGAAAGACGTTAGAAGAAAAATTATCTCACTACCCAGATGTTAACTTAATTTTAGCCAATGGTAGTTTGTATTCTATTAAAGGAAAAATACAAACCAGTTCTGCACAGATTAATCAAAATACAGGTACGGTAAGTCTTAGAGCTATTTTCGATAACCCAAACCGTTTAATTACAAATGGTAGTAGTGGTAAAATTCAGATTCCTGTTGTATACGAAGATGCGATTGTAGTACCACAACAATCTACTTACGAGCAACAAGGAAATGTAATGCTTTACAAATTGGAAGAAGGAAATAAAACAGTAAACACTTTGGTAAAAGTTAAAGCCGCTGTAGATGGTTTATATGTTTTAGAATCTGGACTAAATGCAAACGATAAAATTGTAACTTCTGGAGTTGGTAAAGTAAGAAACGACATGGTTATTACGCCTCAAGAAGTCCCTTTTAGTGAAGTCACTAAGCCTATAGAAACCTTATTTAAAAACTAGAAATTCAGAACACATGTTAAAAACATTTATTGAAAGACCCGTGCTTTCAACGGTAATTTCTATTATTATAGTGATACTTGGTGTCATTAGCATCAATAGTCTACCCGTAGAAGAATATCCGGATATAGCCCCGCCAACCATTAAGGTGGCCGCCTCTTATCCTGGAGCTAATGCTGAAACAGTATTAGAAAGTGTTATTATTCCTATCGAGGAACAAATAAATGGTGTGGAAGGTATGACGTACATTACCTCTACTGCATCAAATAACGGTACTGCCGAAATCACTGTATATTTTGATCAGGAGATGGACGCCGATATCGCAGCCGTAAACGTGCAAAACCGTGTATCGAGAGCAAATCCTTTATTACCTGCAGAAGTTATTGCCACGGGTGTAACCACTCAAAAGCAAGAAACAAGTGCATTGATGTTTATCTCGATGTATTCTGAAAATGAAGATTACGACGCGACATTTATTCAGAATTACTTAAAAATTAACGTGATTCCTGCCATGCAACGTATTAGTGGTGTTGGAGATGTTAGTGTATTCTCTCAGCAAGATTATGCTATGCGTATATGGTTAAAACCTGAAAAATTAGCGGCTTATAATTTAATTCCGTCTGATATTTCTGCTGCTTTAGCCGAACAAAACTTAGAAGCGGCTGCGGGTGCTTTAGGTCAGAATAACGGAGAAGCTTTTTCTTATGTATTAACCTATAGCGGACGTTTTAAAGAAAAGCAACAGTATGGAGACATTGTAATTAAAGCACTAGGAAATGGAGAATTTCTTAGATTAGACGATGTAGCCACTATAGAACTGGATGCACAGTCGTATTCTTCGAATGCTATGAGTTTAGGAAAACCTGCCGTGTTTATGGGGATTTTCCAAACAAAAGGATCGAATGCACAGGAAATTATTGAAAATATTAAAACCACTCTAGCAACAGTTGAATCTGATTTACCAGATGGTTTAAAAATATTTGTGCCTTACGATACGAGTTTATTCTTAAACGCATCGATTGAAAAAGTAGTTCATACTTTATTAGAAGCCTTTATACTGGTTTTCTTAGTTGTATTTATATTTTTACAAGATTTCCGTTCTACATTAATTCCGGCCATTGCGGTTCCGGTGTCTATTATTGGAACGTTCTTTTTCTTGAATGTTTTTGGCTACTCCATAAACTTATTAACCTTATTTGCCCTTGTCCTCGCCATTGGTATTGTGGTAGATGATGCCATTGTGGTTGTAGAGGCCGTTCACGCCAAAATGGATGAAGGTGAGAAGAATCCGAAGAGCGCCACTTTAATCGCCATGAACGAAATATCGGGTGCGATTATCTCGATTACTTTGGTAATGGCAGCGGTATTTATTCCAGTAACCTTTGTACAAGGACCAACAGGAGTATTCTACGAGCAATTTGGAGTTACTTTAATTATTGCCATCTTAATTTCGGCAGTAAACGCCTTAACATTAAGTCCAGCTTTGTGTGCTTTATTATTAAAAACACATCACGAAGATGAAGAGCTTAAAAACAAAAGTAAATTACAACGTTTCTATACCTTATTTAACCGCGGATTTAATGCCACGGTCGAAAAATACGGACAGTCACTTGCCTTTTTATACAGAAAAAAATGGGTCCCAGTTCTACTTTTAGTATTAGCAGTTACTGGAATTTTCTGGGCAGCGAAAACAACACCAACAGGATTTGTACCTAATGAAGATAGAGGAATTATTTTTGCTAACATCGAATTACCAGCTGGTTCTTCTTTAGATAGAACAGATGCCGTATCAAGAGACTTGTATGCAAAAATTAAAGATGTAGAAGGTATTGACGGGGTTAACTTTATTAAAGGTCGTAGTATCATTAGTGGTGCCGGTAGTAACTTCGGATTCGGAATTATAAAACTTAAGGACTGGACCGATCGTGAAGGCGAAACATTATCAGCCAATGCTATTACCGGTAAATTATTTGGTATTGCTGCGACTATGCCAGAAGCTAACATTATTTTCTTCTCTCCTCCAAGTATCCGTGGTTTTGGTAACTCGGCAGGATTTGAAATTAACTTGTTAGATAAATTTGGTGGTGAGTTTACAGACTTAGATAAAATGAATCAGGAATTTGCAATGGCTTTAATGAAGCACCCTGAAATTAAATATGCGCAGTCGGCATTCAACACCAAATATCCGCAATACGAAATGGAGGTTAACGTGCCTTTAGCGAAAGAAAAAGGTGTACCAATTAACAGTATATTCTCGACATTACAAGGATATATTGGTGGAATTTATGCTTCAGATTTCTCTCGTTTCGGGAAACAATTTAGAGTATACATTCAAGCCTTACCAGAAGACAGAGCAGACGAAGGTGCTTTAAACAGCATGTACGTTAGAACAGATTCTGGAGAAATGGCACCAATTACACAGTTTGTTAATTTAAAACGTGTGTATGGACCACAGTCGGTAACGCGATTTAACTTATTTAATTCAACCACCTTAACAGGAGCAACCAATGACGGATTTAGTACAGGGGATGCCATTAGAATTATAAAAGAAGAAGCGGCTAAATTACCAAGTAATTATACTGTGGCTTATTCTGGTTTAACACGTGAAGAGGTAAATGCAGGTAACCAAACCACCTTTATTTTTATATTAAGTATTTTGTTTGTGTATTTCTTATTAAGTGCACAATACGAGAGTTACTTACTACCTTTTGCAGTGGTACTGTCAATTCCTTTTGGTGTATTCGGAGCTTATATAAGTACGAAAACTCTAGGACTTGAAAACAACATTTATTTCCAAATTGCCCTCATCATGCTTATTGGGTTACTCGCGAAAAACGCCATTCTAATTGTAGAATTTGCGCTGCAACGCCGAAAACGAGGCGAATCTATTGTAGATGCAGCAATCCACGGAGCAAAAGCACGTTTACGTCCAATTTTAATGACTTCATTTGCATTCATCTTAGGATTAATGCCATTAGTATTAGCTAAGGGTGTAGGTGCAGAAGGAAACAAATCTATTGGTACAGGTGCTGCCGGAGGTATGCTTATTGGGACATTATTAGGTGTATTTATTATACCAATATTATTTATTTTATTCCAATGGCTACAAGAGAAAGTATCTAGTAAACCTGCAGTAATCGAACAAAACATAGAACAATAATCGTATGATATCAATTTTAAAACATAAAGTACTTAGTAAAATTGCGGTATTGCTTTTTGCGATGGTAACATTACAAAGTTGTTTTGTTGCTAAAGATTATGAGCGACCTCAATTTGAAGAAACCCAAGATTTATACAGAACAGATAATCTGCCAACAGATAGTATTTCTATGGCAGATGTGTCTTGGAAAGATTTATTTACAGACCCGTATTTAAATCAATATATCGAAGAAGGTTTATCAAACAATATCGATATAAGAATGGCCATCCAACAAATGGTAGCAGCAGAATCTTATGCGAAACAAGGTAAAGCAGGATATCTGCCATCAATTGGGATTGGAGCGACTGCAACACACCAAGAATTAGCTAAAAACAGCCAGTTTGGTGCACTATTTAACGGAGCAATAGATCAATATGAATTATCGGCAGACTTATCTTGGGAAGCAGATATCTGGGGAAAAATCAGAAGTGCGAAACGTGCTTCAGATGCCAACTACCTACAATCTGTTGCGGCGCATAAAGCGGTAAAAACCATGTTAGTTTCTGGAATTGCATCTACTTACTATCAGTTATTAGCTTTAGATGCACAACTTAAAGTGACAAACGAATCTATTGCCACTCGTAAAAAAAGTGTTGAAACCATCACTGTTTTAAAAGAAGCAGGACAGGTTAACCAAGTAGCGGTAGACCAAAGTATTGCTCAATTCAATAATGCAAGTGCTTTAAAGATAGATATCGAAACAGCTATCTTTAGAACCGAAAATACATTGAATTTACTTTTAGGAAAAAGTGCTAATACCATTGCCAGATCAGAGTTAGATAGTCAGACGTTAGAAACTGAAATGAAAATTGGTGTACCTTCTATCCTATTAAGAAACAGACCAGATGTCATGGCAGCAGAATTTGGATTAATCAATGCATTCGAATTAACAAATGTGGCTAAAAGTCAGTTTTACCCTTCTTTAACCCTAACAGCTTCTGGAGGTTTCCAAAGTTTAGATTTAAAAGATTGGATTAGTGCTAATTCTATTTTCGCAAATGTTATAGGTGGTTTAGCACAACCTATATTTAATAAACGAAGTATTAGAACACAACACGAAGTGGCTATCGCACAACAAGAACAAGCTCTTTTAAATTTCGAAAAAACGTTATTAACAGCAGGAAACGAAGTTTCTAACAGTCTGTATAAATACGATGCCGAAAACAGAAAAATTGTTTTTAGAGAGAATGAAGTCGAAGCGCTTAGAAAAGCAGAGTCTAATTCTGAAGTGCTTTTAAACAATGGTTACGGAACGTTTTTAGATTTATTAACAGCTAGAGCTACGGCATTAAGTGCAGAGCTTAATGTTGTAGATAGTAAATTACAACAATTATTAAGTGTAGTAGATTTATACGAAGCCCTTGGTGGTGGTTGGAAATAATCTGCATATCTTATAATTTTAATAGTAAAAGCCCTTTTCTTATGTAAAAGGGCTTTTTTGCGTTTAAACTTCCATATAATTCTAGAAATAGTTTAAAAAACGTTGTATTTTCGACTTTATATTTAAAACCATCTCGCACACAGATAATCAATGAGAAAATCAATTATTTTAACAGCCTTAGTTTTAGCTGTAGTCGCCGCCATTATGGCAACGGTTAGTGCCTATTATTTTGCTCTTATACCAGGTTTATTAGCACTGGCTTTAGGTTTTTATGGTATGAAATTATCTAAAGCGCGTATACAACCTAAAAAAACAGCGCAACTTGCCATATTATTGGGAGCTCTCGCCATATGCCTTTCTGTTTATAATTTAGTATTTGCCCCAAAACAAGAACTTACAATTTCGAACACTACCGAAAAAATTGAAGAACCGACTCCCGATGATATAGATGATGAAGATTTTAGTGACGAAGAACTAGATGAGTTAGAAAATGAGGTAACACCCTTAATTAAACCGACAGATTCGGTACCTCCTCCTGCAAATATTATTAAAAAATAAGATCTCCATATGACTATTAGACTTTGCTATAAAAAAAACAAAGCAGTGCTTGCAACGGTATTATCCATACCTTTTTTTATGATTTTAGGGTGCTCTAACACCTCTAAAAATCAAAACACATCTGAAGATGCTACCCTATTAGATAGTACTTTAATTAGGGAATACACCAATACTATAACTGCATCAGAATTAAAACAGCATTTAGAAATATATGCTTCAGATGAATTTGAAGGCCGCGGAACAGGAACAAGCGGACAAAAAAAAGCAACAAATTATTTAAAGCAGTTTTACATTAAAGAAAACATACTTTCACCTATAAACGACACCATTTATTTTCAGGATGTCCCAGCCTCTTATTTACCTGAGAACATAAGCGATTCCGAAAATGTCTTGGCCTTTATAGAAGGTTCTGAAAAACCAGAAGAAGTTATTATTATTTCTGCTCATTTAGATCATGTTGGAATTATAAACGACGAAATTTATAATGGTGCAGACGACGATGGTTCGGGGACAGTAGCTTTATTAGAAATTGCTCAAGCCTTTAAACAAGCTACACTAAACGGACACGGACCTAAACGTAGCATTTTGCTATTGCACGTTACTGGCGAAGAATTAGGTTTATACGGCTCACGTTACTACGCCGAACATCCAATTTTTCCTCTAGAAAATACTATTGCAAACTTAAATATAGATATGATTGGCCGTGTAGACGATGCTCACAAAGATAATCCTGAATATGTATATTTAATAGGATCCGATCGTTTAAGCGACGACCTTCATGAGACTTCAGAATATATTAACACCACCTTTTTCAACCTAGAATTAGACTATACATTTAACGCTCTAGACGACAAAAACAGGTATTACTACCGTTCCGATCATTATAACTTTGCAAAGCATAATATCCCTGTTATTTTCTATTTTAACGGTACACATGCAGATTATCATAAAGCGACAGATACCGTAGACAAAATAAATTTTCCAATGCTTCAAAAACGAACGCAACTTGTGTTCGCAACAGCTTGGCAATTGGCGAATCAGTCTAGCCGCCCTGCCTTAAACGAAGACATAGAAAATTAACCTATAAAATTAACATTACAAGAACTAAAGCCTATATAATTAGGAAACACTTTAGTCCGTTCCTATAAAACACACCTTTAATTGTTCAAATCAAAATCTATGAAAAAAAAGTACTTAATAGCTAGTGCTGCGGTTATCATGTTAAGTTGTGGTAGTTCTAACAAAACATCGACATCTTCAACAACTACAAAAACCGAAACCGTATCAAAATCGACTAACAATGTTAATTTTTATGCCGAAACCATTACTGAAGCCGAATTAAAAGCCGATTTAATGATTTATGCATCAGACGAGTTTGAAGGTCGTCTTACAGGACAACCTGGTCAGAAAAAAGCAGTAGAGTTTTTAAAGAAACGTTATATCGATTTAAATATTCCTGCCGCTAAATCCGATGGTAATTATTTTCAGGATGTACCTTTAGAAATCGCAAAAAATCCTGAAGCAACGTTAACCATAAACGATTCTAAATTCGAATTAGGTCACGATTATGTGTCTGTATTATCTAGCGATTCTGGAACTATAAATACAAATGAAGTTATTTTTGCTGGTTTTGGTATTGAAGACGAAGCTTACTCCGATTATAGTTCCGTAGATATTACAGGAAAAGTTGTTTTATTAAAATCTGGAGAACCCCAAAAAGCAGATGGCACTTACATTATTTCAGGAACTTCTGAAGCTAGCGAGTGGTCTAATTTTAGAAAGGAAATGACTCTAAAAAGAGATATCGCGAGAGAAAAAGGTGCGAAAGCAGTGCTGTTTTATGCCACTAAAGACTACAAAAACGCGGTTAAACGTTTTGGAAATTCTAATGGAAGAATAAGTCTACAAGATAAAAAAGAGCAATTATATTTCTTTTTAATTGATACTAAATTGGCTACAGCAATACTACCAAATATAGAAAAGGCCAAAAAACAAGAAACTATTAAAACGGCGTTTAACTTAGATTATAAAAAGGTTAATGAAGAGATTCACTCAGAAAACGTTGCGGCATTTATTAAAGGAACAGACAAAGCAGACGAAGTTATTGTCGTTTCTGCGCATTTAGACCATGAAGGTATTAAAAATGGAGAAATCTATAATGGAGCAGATGATGATGGTTCTGGAACTGTTGCCCTATTAGAAATTGCTGAAGCTTTTAAAATGGCTAAAAATAATGGCCAAGGACCAAGACGTTCAATCTTATTTTTACATGTTACTGGTGAAGAAAAAGGACTGTTAGGCTCAAAATATTATTCTGACATCGACCCTATTATTCCTTTAGAAGACACTATGGTAGACTTAAACATTGATATGATTGGGAGAACTGATCCGAAACGTAAAAGCGACAACAGAAACTATATCTATTTAATTGGAAGTGATAAATTAAGTACAGATTTGCACAACCTTTCTGAAGACGTTAACACCTCTTGCTGTAACATCGAACTGGACTATACTTTTAACGACGACAATGATCCGAACCGTTTTTATTACAGATCCGATCATTATAACTTTGCTAAAAACAATATTCCTGTGATTTTCTATTTTAATGGAACGCACGACGATTATCATAAACCAACAGATACGCCAGACAAAATTGAATACGATTTGTTAGAAAACAGAACCAGACTCGTATTTTATACGGCTTGGGAATTGGCTAATCGCGAGGCTAAGATTACAGCAGATAAAGTTGTAGAATAAAGCAAAAAATTAGGCATTAAAAAATCCTTTAGTATCCATGGACGCTGAAGGATTTTTTTTTATTTTATACGTTGGTATTAAAGGGCTATTAGTTTAAATATAATTAAATAACATCTATCTCTGTTCTCCACTTCTCCCGAACACCCTAAAAAAGTAATTCGTTATAAAACGGTCTTAGCACTAACGAGAAAGAATCCTACAATTCTGAAAAACACTAGCAAACGACGATTGTTATAAAGCGTAATGTTTATATTATTTCACATCAAAAACCAAATCAATTTCGGTTGGAGGTAAACACCTTGTATCGTCACACACCATAAACTCTACAGTTCCATTAATCGTAAAAGGCACCGTCCCTTTAACTCGTATGCGTTGTTTAAATTCTGAAGTCCCTTCGAAAAACTTTATTTTCATATCAAAAATAGGATCATCTATAACGTGTCCAGCCCCCTCTTGAGTATTTCCTTTTTTAAGAAAATCTTTACTTCCCTTAAACGTAAAAGTTGTTGGAATCGGACCACCATCAGGCACAGATTGTGCATATAAATGCCATCCTTTGTCAATATTTGCTGTGGCCACTAACTCATATTCGGTATCGGATATTTTGTTTACCGATGTCGACCATTTTACCGGTTCTAATATTTGTCCGTTTACAGTTCCTACAATCATCAAGACTAGAAGTAATACTATTTTATTCATAATAAAAGGTGTTAGGTGTTTTAGGTTTAGTCCAAATATATACGAATATCTCGTCCCGTTAAAAAACTAGAATTAAACTTATATTTCTTTTAACAGTTTCAATCATCCTGTCTACTACAAAGTTTAGATTCCCCCAAAAAAAAATAGAAGTAAAAAAATAAAGATGTTAATCAATTCAGGGGAACAGACTAATGCAATTCTTATTTTTTATCATCTAAAACTTCAAACTTCGAGTTGTTTGAAATATACTCCGGCACAATATCTTTTATAATTGAAACCGTCACTAATGTCTTACAATGGGCATTTACCTCTTTTAACTTTAAGATTTGATTTAAGGTAACATCACTGTTAATGGGCCTGGATTTTGCGATCATGATTTTTTCATGAGGGGTCGGTTTCGCAATTTCTCCTTCTGCTAATAACTCTTCATCAATCTTCTCTCCAGGTCGTAATCCTATTATTTTAATAGCGATATCTTTTGGATAACGTAATCCGGATAGCATAATCATGTGTAAAGCTAAATCATATATTTTAACAGATTTCCCCATATCGAACACATAAATTTCTCCGCCACTCCCCATAGCTGCTGCTTCTAAAACCAACTCGCAAGCTTCAGTTATAGTCATAAAAAACCGAGTAATGTCTTTGTCCGTTACAGTTACTGGACCACCATGTTCAATTTGTTTTTCAAACAAGGGTATTACAGAGCCATTAGATCCCAAAACATTACCAAATCGTGTAGTTATAAATTTTGTAGTCTCTGTTTTATGCAAACAACTCATATATAACTCAGCAATCCGTTTAGTCGCTCCCATAACATTAGTCGGATTAACCGCCTTATCTGTAGAAATCATAACGAACTTTTTAACCTTATGTTTTACAGATATATTAGCAAGGTTTATAGTCCCGCCCACATTAACACTCACCGCTTCGTAAGGATTATTTTCCATAAGTGGGACATGCTTATAAGCGGCGGCATGAAACACGATGTCTGGTTTATATTTAGAGAACAATTGGTCCATTCTAATCACCGTCCTAACATCGGCAATAATCACTTCAAAGCGTTCAACTTCATTTTGAATAAACTCTTGCTGAAGTTCATACAATGGAGACTCCGCAACATCTACCAAGATTAATTTCTTATAATTAAAATGCGATAATTTCCTAGCAATTTCACTTCCTATAGAGCCCGCTGCACCCGATACCAAAATAACGTTGTCCTTATACTCATCTATTAATAAAGGATTCACGATATTAATACGCCCTCTCCCCAATAAATCTTCAATGTTTACATCCTTAATTTGTCCAACCTTTAAATCGCCATCTATCCAATGCTCTAACAATGGTACTATTTTAACATGAATAGATGTTGACAGAAAGTGTTTAGTTATGTCTAAAAGGCGTTCAGAACTTATATTTTGAATTGAGATGTAGACCTCATCCAAACCATGTGTTTTAATAAACTCAGTGGTTATATGCTGTATACCATAAGCGTCTAGTCCGTGTATTTTTGTTCCAATCTTCTCAGCGTTATCATCTATAAAACCAAGTAATTCTATATTACTTTTCGAATCTTTTATTATCGCATCATGAGTAGCCCTTCCAAAACGTCCTGCACCATATATTAATATCTGGCGCCTTCTTTTCCCATATTGAGCACGGTCTGTTTGTATACGTTGATGCATTGAGCTAATCAATAATCTAATACCCATTAGAAAAAGGATATTCAACAGTAAGTGAATACCAATAATCGAAACAGGTATATTAAAAACAGTCTCAAATCCGGAATATTGACTCAAATAAGCAAACCCTATTAAAATTAGTGCTAAAATACAAACGCAAAAAAACGCATTAAACACAGCCTTACCTTCTGTACGTCTCCGTAAACCACTAGTTGCATTTACAATACCATAACTAAACATTGCTGCGATTAAAACTATGGGGAGCTGAGTAAGTAACGTTCCAATATTATTAAATATTTCCAAACTATATCTAATCATATAAACTAGAAAAAATGAAATCGTAATCAGGCACAAATCACATGTTAACACCCCCCATTTTGAGATATTTCTATCCAAAAGTTTGTTTAGTATATTATTCATTTTTGTTAAAATAATTGATAATTACTGAAACGATTCTATGGAGGTCGTCTTGAGTTAGATTAGAACCACTTGGCAAACATAAACCACGTGCGAACAAATCATCCGAAACACCATTTATATACCGAGGTGCATCTTTAAACACGGTTTGCTGATGCATGGGTTTCCATAACGGTCGCGATTCTATATTATCGTGTTCAAGATGCATTCTTAACCTCTCTTGCTCGGTTTCATCTTTTAATAATACACAAGTTAGCCAGCGATTAGAGTAAAAACTTTCAGGTTCTTCTAAAAAAGCTATGCCATCTATATGTGATAATTTTTCCTTATAAAACTTGAAATTTTTACGTCGTTTTTGAACATGATCTTCTAAAACGAGCATTTGTCCGCGACCTATTCCAGCTATTATATTTGACATTTTGTAATTATATCCAATCTGTGAATGTTCATAGGCGACAGCCTGATCCTTCGCTTGAGTCGCTAAAAAAATGGCTTTATCCTTACGGTCTTGCGATGAACAAACAAGTGCACCGCCTCCAGAGGTGGTAATAATTTTATTACCGTTAAATGAAAATATCCCATAGTCTCCAAACGTACCGCAGTGTTGCCCTTTATAAGTACTACCCAACGCTTCAGCACTATCTTCTACGATTGGAATATTATAGTGTTCTGAAATGGCTTGAATCTCATCCACCTTATAAGGCATACCATATAAATGAACAGCAATTATAGCTTTAGGGGTTTTACCTTTACTTATCCGATCTTTAATGGCTGTTTCTAAAAGCATTGGACACATATTCCAGGTGTCACGTTCACTGTCAACAAAAACAGGCGTTGCCCCTTGATAAACGATTGGATTTGCTGAAGCAGAAAATGTTTTAGACTGACAAATAACCTCATCACCAGGCCCTACATGTAATAATATTAAAGCTAAATGTAACGCTGCTGTACCAGAACTCAAGGCCACAACGTCGTTGTTCTGCTTAAGATAGAGTTTTAAGTCCGCTTCAAAACCCGAAATATGTGGACCTATAGGAGCAATCCAATTCGAAGAGAATGCTTCATTAATAAAATCGATTTCGTGCCCACTCATATGTGGTGGTGATAACCATAGTCTTGAATTCATAAATTAAATTATTACAAATAACATAAAAACATATTTTACATCTACTTATAGATTATCGCATGAATTAAACCTAAAAACAAATTATTAATTTCAGTAAATTTATTAAGAACAATTCAATAAAAGCAATAAATAGCGGATATTTACCTGAATTTATATATGAGTTCTAGTATGTAATCAGGTGTTGTCCTAGAATGCTAAAATCAAAATAAAAAGAGAACAAGATCACAATATATGTATAAAAAGGGTTTTAAAAGAGCTATGGATATAACAGCCGCTATACTAGGTTTTATGCTCTTATTTCCAATATTTACATTAGTCACATTGGTATTGTTTATAACCCATGGTCAAGCTTTTTTTATTCAAAATAGACCTGGGAAAAACGAAAAAATATTTAAAATTATTAAGTTTAAATCCATGTCCGATAAAAAGGATATACACGGTAAATTGTTACCGAATTCCGAACGCATCACTACTTTGGGGCGATTTATAAGAAAAACGTCTATAGATGAAATCCCTCAACTATTAAATGTTATCAAAGGTGATATGAGTATAGTAGGACCACGCCCTTTACGCGTCAGTTATTTGCCATATTATACACTTGAAGAGGGATTAAGACATACTGTTCGTCCTGGAATTACAGGATTGGCTCAAGTTTCAGGTCGAAATGCTTTAAGCTGGGATACTAAACTATCTAAAGATGTCGAATACGTAAAACATCTAAGCTTTTTATTAGATGTAAAAATTCTACTAAAAACAGTAGTAAAGGTTCTAAGCGCATCCGATATAGAATTAGGTCCTGATGTCTTAGAGTTGGATGAGTATAGAAAAGAAGCCTCAATCTTAAAAGTGATGGACGCTAATAAGAAATAGTTTAATCTGTTTACTGCTCTTCTAGATTTAAGATGTCCACGCGAATTCAAGAACAGAGTTTAAAATCACACCATCAATCAAAGTAAAAGAAGACCAAATATAAATCATCAAACCAGATGTTTTCCCTCGGCATTCAAGCAAACTCGAGAACAAAAACAAGAATAAAACTTAGCATTAAATACTTAAAGGGTGTTCGAGCGGAGTCGAGAACTATAACAAGCAACAAACTTAACGTTAGATACTTTTCAAGGCGTTCAAGCAAAGCCAAAAACTAAACATACTTCTCAGGGTGTTCGAGCGAAGTCGAGAACTATAACAAGCAACAAACTTAACGTTAGATACTTTTCAAGGCGTTCAAGCAAAGCCAAAAACTAAACATACTTCTCAGGGTGTTCGAGCGAAGTCGAGAACTATAACAAGAAGTGAACTTAGCATTACATACTTCTCAAGGAGTTCAAGCAAAGTCAAGAACTAAAACAAAAATCAAACGAAGCATCAAATACTTTTCAGGGTGTTCGAGCGGAGTCGAGAACTAAAACAAGAAGTGAACTTAACATTAGATACTTTTCAAGGCGTTCAAGCAAAGCCAAAAACTAAACATATTCTCTAGGGCGTTCGAGCGGAGTCGAGAACTATAACAAGCAACAAACTTAACGTTAGATACTTTCCAGGCCGTTCAATCGGAGTTAAAAACTAAACATACTTCTCAGGGCATTCAAGCGGAGTCGAGAACTAAAAAATGCATAAACTTAGCATTAAATACTTAAAGGGCATTCAAACAAAGTCAAGAACACTAACACGTATCAAACTCAAAAACAAGCCTACTGTCCTCTAAAAAATATAACCGTACTAATGGTTTTTACAATCACATTTAAATCAAGAAAAAAACTACGGTGTTTTATATAAAACAAATCGTATTGCAATTTCATAAGGCTATCTTCAACCGTATCGCCATAACGCACTTTCACCTGTGCCCAACCTGTAATACCCGGCTTAATCATGTGTCGCGCTTCATAAAAAGGAATAACCTCTGCCAATTCCTTAACAAACTTCGGACGTTCTGGTCTGGGTCCTATAAGACTCATATCGCCCTTTAATATATTTAAGCATTGTGGTATTTCATCTAATCGCGAACGCCTTAAGAACTTTCCAAATCGGGTAACGCGTGCATCATTTTTAGACGCCCAAACCGCACCATGCTTTTCGGCATCCACCACCATCGTTCTAAATTTTATAATAGAAAACAAATTCCCATGTTCGCCCACACGTTGCTGACTATAAAATAAAGGCCCTCGGTTTCCTATTAGATTCCCTAACAGCACCAAAGGCAAAAACGCAATCCCGACAAGGCATCCTATTAGCGCAAAAACCATATCAAATATCCAACGCTGAAACAAATACAGCTTATTCTGGTTATTCCTATTAAACGGAAAATACTTATAAAAATCCTTCCCTAAATAGTGCACTGGAATACGATAAGTCATTTCTTCAAAAGCTTGTGTATATTCTTTTATCGCAAAGCCACGATGCAGAAGATGCATTAAATCCTGATATAAACTGGGCGTAATCAACTCCGAGTTATAAGTCGCCACTATAACTTCTGTTACATTTTTGTCTACTATAATTTTATTTAAATCTGCAGCCTTATATTTCTTAACCAGTTTGGGTAAAAGCGTATTACTGGGTTCACAATTAATAAATCCTACAATTTTATAATTCGGATCTACCGCTTTAAAAGACGATACGATCTCGTCTATATGCGTAGGTTCTCCAACCAACAAAACATTTTTATAAAACCGCGGACTAGATATTAAAGTAATATACAAAGCGCGCCAAAATAATAAGCCCCCCAGTATCCCTAAGAAGAAAAAAAAGATTTGTATCCGTTTATCGGGTAAAAAGGGTGTAAATAATGGCGTTAATAAATAAAAAACCACTACTACCATGGCCGTCATAAATACGTTGGGCAAGGTGGACTGGAACGTGCTCGATTTTTGTAAATCATAAATCTCAAAAACAGTCCCAAAAAGACTAAGGTAGACAACTAACACAATTACCCAAGACCAATTTTCATTAGACAACGTAAAATAATCAAAATGAAAATAAGTACTTAAAGCAAACAAAACGGTTAAAACAAAACCTATATCCACAACGCGTAGTAATATCTTACGTTCAGATATATTGAATGAGATTTGGTTTTTAGTCATTATGGTGTAGGAATTTACTTGTAAATATAGACGAATACCGCTTACAATACCCACCAACCGTTCGTCAATCGATATAATGTTAAAATTTTCGACAAAAGTGGAAAAATATTAAAGTATTTAAAAGCCCTTTTTAAAATATTAGAAATCAAAAATAAACAATTAATACATAGCATGAAACCTCAACTAGGGCTAGTCTTAAAAAAAATACACCCGAGCTTAGGCTAAGGCGTATGTTTATTATAATTCAATTTAAAATCATACTATAAAGCTACTTTATATTTAAAAAATATAGGCACAGCATAATTTACTTTTACAGGTTTACCGCGTTGCATACCAGGTTTCATTCTAGGCAACAATCCAATAATACGCTCTGCTTCTTGTTCTAAAATCTTATCCGGACCTCGAGATCGTATGCCTACAATATAACCGTTTTCATCGATAACAAACAAAACAGAAACACGTCCTTCTATTTGCAAGTTTAAAGCTTCTTCTGGATATCGAAAATGGGTTTTAATATGGGCGTTCATTTTAGTCTGAAAACAAGCTAAAGACGCCGCATTAGATAAACCTTCACACCCCGGAAACACGGGTATATCTTCTATTACCGCAAACGGGACTTCGGCCACTTCTTCTACTTCATCTACAACAACATCATCTACTGCAATCACAGCTTCTGCGGGTGCAATACGGTCTTCTTGCGAAGATTCTGTACTCTCTATCACGGTTTCTTCAATATCGTCTATAGACTCTACTACTTTTATAGATTCGGAAACCATAACAGGTGGCGGTGGCGGTAAAGGAATATTAACCCTTGTAATTGGTATGTCTTCTTGAAATTCAGGAGCCAAATCAAGAACTTCTATGTCGTCTAAACCCGTATCAAAGGTTCTATATTCTAGAGCCTGCCAAGAAAAGAATAACATAATGTTTAACCCGATAGCAAAATATATACTGCTATTTCTCCCAATGTCTAGTTTTGGATTTTTTTTAGCTTTCATAACGATATATTTTAAAGTTAACCTTCTATTTCTACTCCTATTAAGGTAGAAAATATACGTTTAGAAAACTATGACAAGCGTCATATTACCAATAAAAGCAATAACCTCAAAAACACTAATAATCAACAACTAAAACCAACTACAGCGACTATCTTAAAACCATCAAGACAAGACGTCCATCCACTGCAATTTCACCACCTCCCAATCAAACTTTTCAACTTTTGTTCTAGCGTTAGCAACCATCAACTGGGTCGCTTCAGTGTCCTTAGCCACCTTTAAAATCGCTTCAACAAAAGCTACACTAGAATTTGGTGGGACCAAGACACCATCTACCCCATCATCTATTAAAAAAGGCATCCCACCCACGTTTGTAGAGACTATAGGTAAACCCAAAGCCATGGCTTCTATAACACTCACGGGCATATTATCAAAATTAGTGGTGTTTATAAATACATTATAGTCTTTGGCAAGATGGGTCCATTCAGCCTTGGTTAGTTTGCCTGGCGTACGTAAATCTACTCCCAGAGCTTGGGCATGTGCACGAACTTTTGCTAGAGAACCATCGGTATCTGGACCAGCCATGCACAAACTGCTTTGTATACCACGATCTTGTAAAGATTTTAGAATATCTACTGCTAAACAAGGGTTATAAATCTTACAAAACGATCGCACCCATAATAAATCAAACCGCTCATCTATAACTCTATGTTTATAAGAGTATTTCTCCAGATTCAAAGCGTTTGGAATATACACTACTTCAGAATACCCATGTCTAGTAAAAGCATCTAACAAATATAAAGAAGGAGAAACCAAAGCTTTAGCGGGTTTAAATGTAAGTTCACAAAGTTTTGGATTATTTTGCAAGCGTGCTGGCAAATTACCACCGTTAAGACTCAGTACATAAGGTAATTTTAAAAATCGGCATAATTGACTTACTATTACGGCAAAATAAAAGTTCCTCGTGCTATAAGTATCAATAATAACCTCATCCACGATCTTTCTATATTTTAAACAAGCATAAAGCATATCTAACAAGCGTAAAACCTTGTGGTCTTTGCTCGAACTAAAATACATCTCGTACCCAGCACTTTCCAATTGCTTACCTATAACTTGTATCGATGAAGGGTTTGTTTTACTGTTGTATAAGTTGTTTCCTATGTATAATATTTTTTTTCTTAACATCTGTAATATTTAATAAAGCAAAAGCATAAAAAAGGGATGGCGCCGCTATACGCATCGCCGAGTGATTTATGGTGGCAAACCAAAAACAATAAAAAGCGTAAAAATAATAACTCTTGGAGTTTGTCGACCGATACGCTAAAGGCTTTATAATTAAAATCAATAATATAATAACTCCGAACATACCATGTTCGCCAAGTAAGCGCCCAACTTCATTATGTGTTGGTAACTGTTCACCTGTTCTCTGTACCCGGATATTTTTGGTTCGGCTCGCCCCAATTCCAAATACAGGATCTTTTAAAAACCCATCCATTTCTTCCATAAATAATGAACCTCGTCCTGTAGTCACATCACCTTTCTCACGCCCCAAGGCATCCTCATTAGAATACCGTTTATCCAGTAGTCCTCCTGTTTGTAGCGACCCTATTAACCAAGTAAACGCAATAGCAATTAAAAATAAAAATGTCGACCCTATAATCTGATTTTTAACCTTATAATTAGACTTTAAAAACAGCACACCTAAAAACGCCAACACCACTATTATGGCCGCAAACACCCCTCCTCGGCTAAAGGTAATGATAGCGCGAAATGTGATGGCTGCAAAAATAATTATATTTAAAATCTTCATAAAAAAAGTAGGCGACTGCATATAAATTCGTACCACCATCACAAACATACCCATCCCAAGAGCTGTCGATACTTGATTGGGCCCAAATCCCCCAGAGGTAGCAGGATTAGAAGCGGTATTCGATATAGTATCTCTCACAGAAGGGTTATATAAAAACAAAAACACCGTCATAGAAATAATAGGTAATACTAAATACTGTAACACTTTTAAAATTTGCTGTTGCGTTATTTTTTTATCATAGCAAAACAACGTGGCTATCCCTAAGGTTACGGGGCCAGCCAACACGAAAGTCACATTGGTTCTAAAACTGGCATCATAAGTTAACGTAATAGAGGCCACAATAACGGCGGGGACCAATAATATAAGATATAAAAAATAGGGATAGGCCTTTCCAGACACCCCATTGTAAAAAATGCCCATAAGCATCATTAGCAGGACAAAGTATTTTCCGGTTTCATAGAAAAAATACCCTTTAACCATCCTTAAAAACACCTCGCCTCCTACAATGTAAGCACACCCCAATAACACATACATAGTTTTGTCGGCATTGGGTGCCGCAATAATATGCCACATAAAATAAAATAAGACTCCTATAAAATAAACACGTGCTATAGGTTCAAAAAAATAAATAGCTACACCTAAAGCCACATGCCCTATTAGAAGCGGAATAAAGTTATCTTGGTATGTTTTAGGTTTATAAGCGATCTTCATTATTCGTGGTTTAAAATAGCATGTTTTATGTGTGCGTTATAATACTCAAAAGTAAAACGTTTAACCACTTCCTGTCCGTTAGCCACTAAAACTTGATAGGTTTGGTTAGATAAATTTATAAATTCAGTTACATTAGCACTAAGACATTCAATATTAACATCCTGCAACACAAAACCATTCTTTCCTGTTTTAATGTATTGTCCAATAGAAGACACTTTAGACACTATAGGCACACAACCAAAATTCATAGCTTCGGCCAATACCTTAGGAAAACCTTCAGATGCTGTGGTAGGCATCACAAAACCATGGCAATCCTTATATACCTTAAATACGGCTGTTCGAGATAAAAACCCATGAAATCTAAATTGTACACCACTTGATGCAGCCTGTTGTTCAAAACCGGAACGCTCTATACCGTCGCCTACTAAATGAATCACACCTAGCTTGGCTTTAACATCATCATCCAATCCAGATAGCGCTGCAATAATACGGCCAACACCTTTGGGCGTTTCTAAACGACCAACATAGCATAAATTAATCGGTGGTACTAATGTTTTTTTAGCCGTAATGCTTTTTCCTAAGGCCAAATCAGCCTCCGTTAAACAAGGGTTTTCAAAAGGCTCACAGTGCTTAGGGGCATCGCTCCAAGTGCCATTAATAGTGACTGTTCGATGTTGCTTTTTCAAAAACCAACGTTGCAAGGCATAGCCTAATGGAGCAGAAGACTGTTTCCAATTCCCCGCATATTTATACCACCCTGGAGTATTTACAAACCAAGTTAGATACGGGATTAAATATACACCAATTCCCGTTGGAGTACGCAACTGAAAATAGTCGGCAGTAGAAACATACTGGCTTACCAACTGTATGGTTTTCGGAGCAGCGGTTAATATTTTTAACTTATCTTTTAAACTCGAACCTCCTACAGCCTGAATATTTACAAACGATACGCCTGGATGTGTATACGGTAACGCACTAGCTGGAGCATCTCCCGTATATAACATCGCTAAATGAACAATCTCATCAAACACCTCGGTTAGGTAATTAATTTCAGTAACCGTAGGGCCCCAACCTACAAGGGTCCCATCACTTTTCAGATAGTGCTCAGTATGAGATATAATGACTAGTTTCATGAATTATTCGTTATATAATAAATCTGTTTTAAATTAATGATAGGAAATAGCATAGTTATTCATGTGTTTCAAAATTACAACCATTCGTCACTTCTAACTTTCAGTTAACGCTGGTATCGCTTCTATATATCGTTTAATAATGACTTCCCAATAATGTTGGCGCGCCCAATGTTTAGATGTTACGGCATACCTATCTTTATGCTGCATTAAGTTATCCAAAGCCGTTTCAAAAGCAATAACATCGCCTATCCGGACCAAAAATCCGGATTGTCCCTCTTGTATGGCATCTTCAATACCGCACCCTCTAGAACCAATAGCTGGAATGCCCTGCCCATTTGCTTCTAGTAACGCAATGCCAAAGCCTTCTACATCTCCTGTTTTTGTTTCTGTACTTAACATAACAAAAACATCACTTGCTTCTAACAAAGCCTTTAATGTTTCATTACTCACGCGACCATGAAAAAAAACCCTTTCAGCGACTCCCAATTGCTTGGCTAATAATTCACAGGCATTTTGTTCTGTTGGTACCCCTACACAATGGTAACTTATATTTGGATAACGCAAAGCCAATTCTGGTAAAAGTTTTATCACTTCCCGTTGTCCCTTTCGTGTACTTACATGTCCTACAGTTATAAGTTTAGGGTAACCATCCAATCTTACTGCTATAGTGTTATCAATCTTCCATTTATCAGGATTAAAACCATTAGGAATAACCTCTGTCTTGTTCTGAAGTTGAAGTGGTATTAACGATTTTGTAAATTGAGAAACAGCTATAATTTTAGTAAACTGCTTTAAAGCCTGATTAATACTACCCCGTAGCACCGGCTGTTTAAAATTAACTTCAGAACCATGTATCACTGCCACGCGCACAACGGTAACGAATCTACTTAGAAGCGCGACACTCCATAACGAAAATTTTCCTGAAGCAATAACCACATCCGTATCGGTAATAGCCCGGTTTAAAATTTTTAACCGTGTTGTATACATTCTATAACGAGGGGTTGTAGGTGTAATACGTAACATTTTAAAGGCCAAAGAAGCATCAAAAACAGCCTCTTCTTCTCCATGTACAGAGCGCTGATCGGCTATAACAGTTACCGCATATCCTGCTTTACATAAATAATGCGCTAAATTATAAGCATGATCACCTATACCTCCGGGTTGTGGAGGAAATTCAGAAGTAACAATAAGAATTTTAATAGGTTTCAAAGATTGAGTTTAATAGCAACTAAAATTAAATATATTATACTGCACAACACACGTTTTTTTTAAATTATTACAATCATGCATTTATATGAATAGTGCAAGAACTTATAGACTTAGATTCGCCTAACCCAAAACTTAAAGTATTTTTATTAGCCAAGCCCGCAATATAACTAATACAACCGTTCTATTAAAGGCCCTTCTTCTATTTTTTTACTAGACATATGCCACGATTTAAAAACTTGATAAACTACTATGGGCAAAATAAAGACAGAGACAAACGCTCCCAAAATCATCATCAATTTAGAACCTTTAAAACGGTAGGGCATTATAGAAAATGGTACGGTACGCAACAACGCCCATTTAGCCATGTAATCACCATAATACCGTCTAAAATAATATAGCACACTAGGTATAGGTCTCGGGTCTAACAGAGATTTGGTTCTAAACGCATCCCAACTACCCATATCTCGTAAACCACCACTACCTATTTTTAAATGCAAACGTTTAGCGTACGGGTGAGATATATTTAAATATCCCGCAACATAAGACCGCAAACCAAATTCTCCATCTCCCATACGTTGTTTTTCAAATTGCCTATCAAATAATCCAACGTCTTTAAAAATAGCTTTTTTTAGCAATACATTTCCTGTATCTAATTGATCACTTATCTTAAAATAGGCATAATGTGCAGGTGTAGGGGCTCCAACATCCGAGATAGAAACTCCAGAGGACAGGTCGGCTTTAAAAAAATCTAAAGCTTTCAAGTGCTCACTAATCCAATGTTCAGAAACTCGGCTATCATCATCAAACAATAAAATATAATCGCCCTTAGCCATGTTTATAGCGCGATTTCTAGCCAACCACAAGGCTTTCTCTTCCTGATACACCACCTTTAAATCTAAATGGAAGGCCTTATAAAAATCGGCTTGAAATGGTGTAGATTGATCGATAACAATAACTTCAAAATGCGTATAATCCTGATGTTGTAAATCGTGTAATACATCTTTTAAATAAGAATACCGATTTAAGGTTGGAATCACCACACTAACTAGAGGCTTCTGTTTTAGTAAGCTCGATTCAAAATCACTATAATCCGGATATGTTAACGGAGTTTCTAAATACCTACTCCGGGTAACTTTACGGGTACTCCACCACCCCTGCACCTCAGTAATGGGGTTATAAAAACTAAAAACACGAATAATTAAAATATAGAACACCCAGAACGGACTAAAATATTTTCGAGCAAATCTATAATTATCAACAATGGGTATGTTTTCAAACTCAGTGTAGGTTTCGCAAGGTCCAATATAACCGCATTGTATGGCTTGCCAAGACAAGTCATAAGATGTTGCAATTTCGTTTGAGTAATTTAGATCTTCGTTTAATTTAGAGCGTACACCATCTACTAACAGATCTGCTTTAGGAAAAATTGAAAGATTATTATATTTCCTTAATCGAAAATAATGAGTAGGTTGTAAATATTTAAGAAATGGAAAAAGCATGTATAATTTAAGAAATTAAAGAGTGAATCTGTTTACAAATAAGGTCCTTTCTAAAATTATTTTGATGAATTCGCAGAAAATAATCTGAAGGTAAATAATCTCCTTTTACAATTTGTGATAATTTTTGTGTAAGTTCATTAACATCTTGCGGGTTAAAAATTATGTCTTTTAGATGAGGTGTTTCAGGAGCTATAAAGTGTAAAGCTCCAAAAGATTCAGACACCAATACTGGCACACCATAAGCTATAGCTTCTATAAACACTAAACCAAATGCTTCATGTAAACTCGGTAATATAATCAGGTCCATGTCTTGGTAAAACTTGATCATCTCTTCCATTGATAACACACCCAAAAAGTTGACTTGCGATTCCAAATCATTGTCTTTAACGTACAATTTTAAACAACTTTCATAATCTCCCACTCCTGCGATATTCAACTGGACCAAATTAGTCTTTAATCGACTTAAAGCCTGCAATATCACAATCTGATTCTTATCCCTAACAAGACGTCCGGGACAACCTATTTTAAAAATAGCGTCTCTACTTTTACTTACACGCCCTCCTTTCAATTCCAATGGTAAATCAAACCAAAAAGGCACAATTTCAATAACAGACTTAGATATTTTATATGATTTCTGCAAATCAAGACTCAAATGATTCGAATTTACAATAATCGTATCTGCATATTTTAAAAACTTTCTCTTAATAAATATTTGCTTAAAATTAGGAGTAATTTGTTGTGTTAAAGTATGCATCCAAGCAATATTCTGTTTTACTCCCAATAATTTACCACATAACAAGGCAGGATTAACATAACTGAAATTAGAAATTACAACATCTGGCTTAATCTCTTTTATCAGCTTATACACGGTATAATAGTTTTGTAATAAACTACCTTTATGTTTAATTCTATATTGCACATCATTTAATTGAAAAGTATCTCGCTTAGATTTTAAAGCGCCCACAGTTACCAAATGGCTATGAACAGTTAATTCTTCTGCCAATTCTTTAAAAAAACGAGACAGGAAACTTTTATTATACGTGTAAAGTATAAGAATTTTCATTTTTTCGATTCAAGTAATTTAACTATTGATTTTTTTGTAAACCATAGTTTTATAGTTTTAAGGAAATAATAGATATATGAATCGTTATAAGTCTTTCCAAAGCCACCACTAACTCCCTGAATTCGTAAAGCATAATCAAAATTAGAATATGCAAGCATATTAACTTTAATTAACTGACTTACAACATCCCACAATGCTTGCTCAAAAGAGTACGATAAATCTAGTTTTTCTCCATAATTCTTAAAAACTAACCAATTATCCTTTCTAAAAACAAAGCATCTAGAATCCATTTTACCCATTTTGTAACAATTACAGGCTATTTCCATTAAATTATTGCGTTTTTTATTACGAAAAGGTTTTAAAATAGAATTTGTGTTTAAGACTTTTAGTCTTCCTGTAATTTTAACAATATAATTAGAATGTTGTATAAATTTAGAATTATTAATGGCATAATTTATAATATCAAATTCCATATACCCCTTACCTCTGTCTGGAATATTGGGTTCAGCATTAAAAGTCAATAATTCCAAACGCTCATTATAATCAAAAAATTCCGTATCTAGCATATTTCCAGAATTTTCAGCAAAAACTATTTTAAATGATGTTTGGTTCAAATAAAAACGTATAGCTTCAATGTATTGTGTTTTTCTATCTACCGGATTTTTTAACACCAAAGTATCTAATGAGTTAGGCTCAATAGTTCCTGTTAACAAAATTACTATTTGATTATTTTCTATCATAACCATTTAAATTTTATCCATAAATATCCCTTTCAACCCTAATTCCCGTTGCCATAAGGCTCTATTTTTATGTTGTAATGCCAAAAAGGAAGTTTCTGTTAACCTATCATGAAATGCTAATACACGCTGTCCTATACAGTCCATATCGGCTTCCTCTACCCAAACCACATGTGCTTCCCAGTCAATACTGTTAGCTAAAGGTAACAAATCATCGGTATGTATATACACTGGAATACGCCCCATGGCCAAGGTTTCGTACAAACGTACCGAAAAATTTCCAGCCCCTCGCATACACACCACATAATCAGAACCTTTTATGTTATCAAAGAAGTCCTGCGTCGATTTTGCTCGTTCCAATTTAGTTTGTGCGCCTGCACGATATTGGTCTCGCAATATAAAGTTTGTACGTATACCTTTAAAATCGCTCAATTGTTTTAAAACACGGTACCGCCATAACGTCACAGCCATCATGTGTTCTGGCACATAAGATGTCAATCGCAAACTATAGGCTATTTTCTTAAAAATACCTTTCGCATAATCAGTAATAACCTGCTTGGGGTTAGGTGTGGCAAAGCCACAAAACCCAACGCTAGGCACAGCTTGATAAGGGCGCTCAATAACTGTAGTTGTGTTATAATTTATTTTTAAAGGGTCTTCTATAAATATAGGTATGCCCACATGCCAACTAGGCAATGCACTACGCACCCCACTTGCTCTAAAAACAGTAACGCATTTAAGATCTGGAAAGGTTAAACCTACATCGTCCAACATAACCACCCAAACAACTTTCTGTGCCCCTCGGGCCACGGCTATAAATTCTAAAGCTTCCGACTTCCGCTTGGTCTTTATATAGTAATTCCAAGACATCGGTAACACAGCAACATCACAAGTTTCTAAGCTATTAACCACACAAAAATCGACTTCAGACACCCCATATAAAGCCACACGCTCGGCATCTGTAAACCCCGCATCCTTAATAAACGGTTTTAATAACGGGAACACCTGACCACGATATTGGGGATTGTAGTGTTGCTTCGGGTAGTATAATTTCATGTAACTAACTATATAATTAATCTGTTATTAAGGCTAATTGTCTTATTTAAGGTATTTAATTATATCTAAATCTAATCCCTATAAAACGCCACAAATGCAGCTTGCTGTTGCTTCAAATTAAATTGTTTTTGAACACGTTGCATGGCAGCCTGCTTTATTTTGGTTTGTTCATCTTCAGTTAACCGCATAACAAACTCCAATTGCTTAGCTAATAGTTTAGGTTGCCGTTTAGGCACCACCCAACCGGTCTGACCGTCTAATACATTTTCCGTCAAACCACCTCCGTCAGAAACTATACATAATTTACCTAATGCTTGCGCTTCTAATACCGCATTACAAAACCCTTCTGAATGACTATATTGCAAATAAATTTCTGCTTGAGATACAAATCTAAACACAGCATCATGAGACTGCTGTCCTAATAAAGTAACATGTTCGCCTAATCCCAATTGATGAATGGAAAACTTTATAGCCTCTATTTCTGGTCCCGTTCCAATAATGTGATAGTGAAAATTTCGTGTATACTGCTTCAAATAAGCTAAAGCCTCCAAAATATCCAAATAGCCTTTTATCCAATGTAAGCGGCCTACAGTAATAATTTTTGTTACAGATACATTTGGCTTAGCCGGATGTGTTTCAATATATTTAACCGCAGGGGTTATAATCTGAACAGGGACTTGCTTCGTCAATTTATAATAGTAACCTTGCTGTAGGGTATAATTAGAAATAGCATGAACTTTATCAACTTCCTGCCATAAGCGTTTATAACACCTTGGGTGTTTCATAGGATATACATCAATATCAAACCCTCGTAAACTTATGGCCATTTTTGCACCAATAGCTTTAGCGACAAATTCTCTTTGTAAAGCCATTGTTGCAAAACCATAGTGTATCCAATCCACATTTGCTTTTAACAGCGTCGCATTGGTATATATATTTTTTAAAATCTGACTCTTTTTTCGTTTCCCTTCCTGCTCTAACCTCACAAATCGCAAGACACGGTTATAAAAAGGAATTAAACTAAAAAAAACAATGAATGTTGCAAACAATTGAACTATGGGATTCCCATAAACTTTTGGAAAAGTAAACACTGTGCAGTCCTTAAATGTAGCATCGTTCTTTTGTACAAATAAATTTACCTGATAGCCAGCTTCCTGCAATCCTTGTATTTTAGATTTAAAAAAGGTTTCTGAGTAGCCTGGAGGCTGAGATAATATGAGAGCGATGTGTTTACTCATACCGCTTTTCTCTTATAAATATCTACTATAGGATATAATGTAGTCTGAAATTTTAACAAAATAGTATTTATTGCTTTCATAGACACAGCATTTACCAAGGGAGTATCAATCTGAGTTCCTTTCAATATTTGGCTTCTGGGATGCATTTTAGATGATGGGTTTTTATATCGTGTTTCTAAATCATGTAAAGGTTCTAAATTAAAACGTCTACACAACGAATAATACGCATTAATATCATGTAATAATACCTCATGCCTTACCACTTCAAACTTATATTTAGGATATTCTAAAACCTCTAACGGGATTACATTTTCAATACACCACCGTAATGATAAACGTTCTACTTCGGTTAATTGGTTAAACGCAGTTATGTCATAATTAAAGTGGTCTTGAATTAACGCTACTAATTCAGGCTGTTCTGCAAATATAGACAAATCGAAGAGCCATGGAAACTTGACCCGCATTTGGCTATGAATAACTTCATAAGGATTACGAATAATATGGATAGTTGGTATCTTATACACTGAATTGACATAGCCTCCTAATAAATTCCCTCTTACCATTTTAATAACATACATTTTTGGCAAAAAGGGCCACAAATGTCGTTTGTAAGTTCTATTCGAAATTTGTCCAATCCAGTCGCAATCCACACAGTTTGCAAACACAGCCTTTAAATATTTATTTTGTTTACTGCTATTATGCGCCGAAGTAATCCATCTATCACATAACAAATGGCCTTTAGGGGTGTTAAATTCATGTTCAGGTTCAAACAACATACGGTAGCGATGCTGCTGAGCAATAATTTCACTCAACCAACTGGTACCACTTCTAGCTGACCCCAATACTATAACATGTTTATTATAAGATGCCATTATACTTTAAAATTTCAGTTTAAGATAAACGGATTCATATTGAGAGACCTCGTGTGTTATCGAAAATTCACTTTGCACTCTGGTGGCTCCTTTCTTTTTAACTTCCTCATAATAGTCGTTATCACTCATAAGTTTTTTTACCTTTTCTATATAATCTGTAGGATGCAATAATGTAATCATTTGATCTTTCTTTTGCTCTCCTAAAATAAACGCCGTACCACCTCCTGAATCTGAACATAATACGGGTAATTCACAAGCCATAGCTTCTAACACACTAACGGGCATTCCCTCTTGAAGCGAAGGCAACACGAACAAGTCTTGACTACCAAAGACTTCTGGAAGTCGTTTATTTTCAAAAAATCCCATAAAAAACACGCGGTTCTCTAAATGATTAACTTTAAGAAAGCTCAGAAGCCGCTGTTTATACTCGGTATCACTTTTACCATATAAATATAAATGAACCTGTTTTGGCAATTCTAATAGCGCCTGTATTAAAAACAATTGGTTTTTATTTTCATTGATATTACTTACACAGCAAATATTAAATGTATCATGTGGCTTTTTAGGTAAAGGCTTAAATATATTCAAATCCACACCATGGGGTATAAAAGAAATCTTATTTACAAAATATGGAGTGCTGAAAAATTGAGTCTTCATTTGAGGTTGATCATATACAATATGATGAGACAACATACTTTTAATCTTCCAAGCTCGAGACCATGTATTATTTTTTTTAGTATATATATAACTAACTCCCATGAAACGGCATGATAAAGGTTCCAGATAGTTTGATTTATAATCCCAGGAATGTACTAACTGAATTCCATTTTGTATTAATACAGAAGTATAAGCCTTAATGTATTCTAGCTTACCTAATTGACCAGGCTTAGGTAAAATTAAAAGCTGTGATTTATCAATAACAGCTTCCGCTTCTTTAATATGATTATCGACACCTACAAAAATTCTATATTTACTAGAGTCTAAGCGTTGGATAATCCCCAATAACACAAACTGACTTCCTGCTGTTTTAAAATTGGGGATGGTAAATAAAATAGTCAATTTATCCCTCATTATACTTATTATTAAAAGATTCTAACACCAACAACATATTTATAGGATGTGAATATCTAACCGCATCTTCCGTTTTAAAATTAGTATACATCCGTGTAACCAAATCTTGCGACACCCAAGCCAGTAAACCGGGGTCTGCCAATTTTTGCTCCAATGCAGCTTCATTTGTAGCGCCTAAAAACTGTAACTCCCAATTACGTTGTATATAGGGGGCTTTAAATACGGCTTGCCATTCACGTTTTATTTTATAGCGCACCCGATATGGTATATTGTAAGGAAACCTGTTCTTAGAATAGTTGTACAAATTAAAAGGTTTAGCGTCTTGCCACATTATCTTGGCCACCTCTGGCGCTCTAGCTTTTATATAAGCAATTTGTAAGCGACGGTCTTTTAAAAAGGCTTCTGGGAGTTTACATATAAAGGCACACATCCTATTGTCATAATAGGGTAAAGTAATGGGCTTCACTGCTTCAAAAACAGCCAGATTAATTGAGGTCCATCGTGTTGCCCAATACAAACTTTTAAAAGCGCGAATACGGGCATTAGCACTATTAGAAATTGGAATTGCTGTTAACAAGGATAGTATACGGTCCTGAAAATACGTTTCAAAAACACCTCCCAAGTTCCATTGTTTCCACAATGCCTCTGCTAATTCTAATCCACCTTTCTTTATCAATTTATGCTTAATAACGTCCACTTGATCTGATACAGATAGATCATCGGCAACTTTCATATCATCAAATAGCACATCACCCCAATGCCCTAGAGAAAACACCTCACCTAAAGCCTCCAAATCGTCTTTTACAGCCATCTGTCGCGGACTTGTAAAATCAGACTCACAGCGATTGATTGTTGCCAATTCATCAATAACATCCCACAAGTACCCTTCAGGAATGGTATATTTTTTAAACGGAAAGTCACAAACCTTTGCTATAGCTTCTGCAATATCGGTCTCGGCATAGCCACCTTTAAACTGATAACTATAAGCCTGCACCTCGGCACCTATATGCTTTAAGGCTACGGCTTGCGTACGGCTATCCAAACCTCCAGATATTGGCAATATAACACGCTTATCTGCCGTTTGCTCAGAAATAATGGTTTCAAACAAAGTAGTAAACTCAGCCAAAGCAGTCTCAAAAGTCAAGGTAGAATCGGGCGTGTGATGCCATTTAAAATAAGGTGAAGAAGTAAGTAAATAACCATCATCATCCAATTGATGTTCACACCCCGGACGCAACACCACTTTATCTTTCCAATACGTGTCCGTATCTAAAAAAAAACCTGTAGCCGCAAATACGCAAATCGCCTCCAAGTGCAATTCGTGTGGCGCATGCACCTTCGCATAAGTCGGTTGTATGGGAATGATTGGTGTGGTTACTGTTTTCATATGTAATTGCGAGCTAATATAGTAAATAGTTTATAATCCTAGCTACCATTCTAAGAAGGAACAACGAAGTAAACTCAAGACGAAGTGAATTCACGACGATGTAAATCCAATCCCTCATAAATCGCTACAAACCCCAAAATACTATCTGATGCAGCAAACTCCGACTTTATAAACGTATAAGCCTGCTTAGTAATGCAATTTATATCCTGTTCCGAGGTCGCTTTAAGGTCTAGAACCGCAGCTGCCATCGCTTCAGGATCTCGAACAGGGACCAACCATCCTGTTTCTCCAGGAACAACCACTTCCCGCATACCACCGCAATCTGTAGAAATTACAGGCAAGCCTATAGCCATGGCTTCCAACACCACATTTGCTATTCCTTCTTGTAAACTTGGCAATAGCATGGCGTCAAAATCGTGTAAAAAAGGTAATAAAGTAGCTTGTGGCATGGCAGGTGCTAAATGCACCTGATTAACTAAATTAAGTTGCTGTATTTTAAACAATAAGGCTTCCGTATAAAAACTTGGCCCTACTATGGTGTAATATACATTATAGCCTTTCTCCTTTAAAAGGTATAAAACGTCTAAAGCATACTCATAACCTTTAATCCAATGCCAACGCCCAACAGATACCAATGAGATCTGTTTTTTGTTCGAGATGGTATAAGGCTTAAAATAGTTAAAAAATGGAGCCGGTATCGGGGAATGAATCACGCGAATACGGTTAGAGGCCGCACCATACAAGGTAGCTTCTCGTCCTATAGCCTCCGACACGGCATGAAAGACATTTACGTAGGGAAATTGTTTTCGATATACCGTCGCCATTCGGGGTTCTATAATGGGTATATAATTAATATGAGCACCACGTAAACTCACCACCAAAGGAATACCAAACACCGTTTTAAACACCGTATAAAATTCTACATCCCGCGCCCACTGCAAATGCAATACATCAGGTTTATACAATACTATAGGTAAAAATTTAGTAAACCAAATCCATTGCGCATACACACCAGAATGCTCACGTACAATCCCCAGAAGGGATTTTAAATCTTTAGGAGAGGTTAAGGCCAAACGTAAGACCCGACCCCCTGAAACCATAATATTTTTTAGAATCGCTTTTGGTGTACTATAAACATGAATACTTTTAGACCTATAATCCACAGTTTTATTTTCAACCCCAAACAAATACACATCGTGAGTTTCTGCAACCCCTTGTATTAAGTGCTCTATAAAAGTGGTACTGGGTATAGTCCCCGATAAGATTGCAATCTTTAAGCGTTTGGTCATATAGGTATGGCTTCTACCACAAATGTAGTAATTCCTGCCGTCATTACGAGGAGGAACAACGAAGTAACCCAATCGTCATTGTGAAGAGGAATAGCAAAGTAAACCCAACGACTTATACAACTCCAACATACCTCCTACACTCTTATCCTCATGGTACGTGGTTTTAACCAACTCATGAGCCGCAAATCGCATGGCATCTAATGCCTTTGGAGACAACCCCACAAACCGTTCAAAGGCATTCGCCAATGCATCTACATCCCGTATTGGCACCAAAAGCCCGGTTTCTCCGTCTAAAACCACTTCAGACATCCCACCACAAGCACTAGAAATCACCGGTAACCCCATAGCCATAGCTTCAACCACAACATTAGCGACACCTTCACTAACACTTGGCAATACCAAAGCATCATAATGTAACATGGCGTCAAACAATGGGGCTTGAGGCATGCCACTTTTAAATTGCACCACATCGCGCAAGCCCATAGTATGGACTTGGAATAGCAAATCTTCTGGCACCTTCCCTTCCGCTATAATCGTATACTTTACCGCATATCTCTTGGCCTTAAAAGCATGTACCGCCGAAATAGCATAAGCATAGCCTTTCACCCAATGGTGTCTACCTACAGATACTAAATGTAACTCCGGAGCTATTACTGAAGGGGCTATTTTAAAAAGGGCTTTTGTAGCATTGCGATTAAATTTAGCAAAGGCTAAACTCGGAATTGAGGTGCGAATAACATGTACGCGACCTGCAATAGCGCCATAAGATTTTGCCTTTGTTGCTAAATCTTCAGACACCGCGTGCACGGCATCAACCTGTTTAAAATAAGTATGATAGCGCGCACCTACTTTGGGATCTATATGTGGCATTACCAATAATTGCGAGCCCAAAACACTTACTACAAACTGACAAGGATATGCTGTTTTTAAAAATTGCCACCGGTCAATCCGTGCCGACCACTGCAAATGAAAAATATCTGGCTGATGCAATAAAACAGGAACAAAACGTGAAAAACGCATCCATTTAATATAAAATGTCGGATAGCGTTTGGCTTCTGTAATGGCTATTTTTAATAATCTAGGAGATAAAAACAGCAATTGCACCGTCCGTATAAAGGTTAAAAAGAGATTATGTATTGTTGAATTTGGCGTAGGGATAACCTGTATGTTCTTTGAAGTATAGGTCACAGCTTTCTTTGGTGTACCAAACAACAACACCTTATGCTCTTTAGCAACGCCTGCAATAAGGGTTTCTATAAAGGTGGTATTGGGCAATACCCCCGTGTAAATGGCTATTTTAAGTGGTGGTTTCAATAATTAAAATTTTATACAAATCTGAATTGATGCAAGTCCGAACTAAGCACACGTCTTCTTAATTTATAGATAAATTGAAATATTTTTCATTTATTTTTTATCGGAGATACAGCGATACCATAGAGAATAAAGCACTCTACTTTTTCAATTGTTTTTAAAAAACTAGTGATATTCTATTTATTATTTTCATTCTACTCATTAATATTTATCAAAGAATAACCTAAAACTTCTATTAAAAAAAATAATTTTTCGTTTGATTTTTATCTTAGTACATAAAATAGGTTTTAGAGCAAGTTTTAAACCTTCTTTCTTTTTACCTATTTTCAAGACTTGCAAAGATTGACTCAAATCATCATGAAGTAATTCTATTTTTCTTTGTTGTTTCGACAATCTAGTTTTTTTTGTACGGTATTCCCAAGTTTTAACATTGGAAGACTGCCATTCTGAAATAGTATTTTCAAAAAGTTCTTTATACATAAAACCTAATGATTTCCATGAATAATATTTGTAAGCTATTTTTTTCGCTTCTAAGGCATAATTCAAGTATACGTCATGATTTTCTTTTAATAATACTAAACCATTTAGTAAAGCGACGACGTCACCTTTTGGACATAAAACCCCACCTCCTTTTTCTAATGCATCAGCCGCTACCCCTACAGTTGTCGAAACCACGGGTATCCCACTTGCCATAGACTCTAAAACAGGTAATGGCCCTCCTTCATAATCTGAAGTACATAAATAAACATGAATTAATTCAAAAAACTTTAGAGCTTCACCATCCGCAGTTAATTTATGATGGGTATATTTTACGCCCGATTTTTTTAAATCTATAAAATAAGTTTCCCAACCACTCCCTTGCAATACTAATTCAAAATCTACATCTTTTAAAGCTAGTTCTTTAAATATCTCAAGAGCTATATCTATACGTTTTCTATTATCTTTTCCAGGATAAGATCCCATCATACCTATTTTAAAGGTTCCTTCACCAGAATAAAGATTTGAATTTATAGACTTAAAATTATCTGGCATAATACCGAGTGATGCCTTAACAACCTTTGTGTTTGTATAATTTTTTAAATAATTTAACCACTCATTAGACACAACATGTATAACATCTGCATATGAAGCTTCTTCTATTTTATATGTCTCATCATTACATATATGGTGAACTGTAGCTATTTGAGGAATCGAGATATGCTTATACGCAATCTTTTTATCATCGTTTAAATGCCCCACATTAAAAAGCCAATGCACTATATCTACCTCACGAAGTAAAGTTTCAAATTCGCTGTATCTATATTTAAACTCATGTATAGAAAAAAAATAAATTTCATCATCTGGCAAAGCTTCTACGATTCCTTTAGCTATAGCTCCTTCAGACCAATGAAAGCCACCCGACACTAATAAAATTCTCATTCTTTTAAATAGTTTTTGTTAAAATTAAAAGATCTCTTTCAATTCTTTTTGTATAATTATTATTTACTAAAGAGTTAATGTCCTTTTAAATTTTATTATTAAAAAACATAAACAACAACTGTAATAAATGAATCATATCTCTAAAATCATGTTTAATTATTCTACCCGACATGTACACTTTCTTTCTAATTCCAGGACAGTGATTAATAAACAATTTACGATTATATTTATACTCAATTCGGTAAATTAATTTAATGTCATCCTCTGTAAAAAAGGAATCACCCCACTGCAACAAGGCTTTTGTTAACTTCCTATATAACAAAAAAGGCTCTAAAGGATCTGCCTCCCTTGTTTTCGACATATTATTTGGATGTAATCTAACATATGCTAGAACTGTGTTTGTATTGTGTAATTTATAAAAATAGCTCACTCTTCTCCAAAATTCCCAATCCTCTGCTAATGTAAAATTGATATTAAAGTATCCTACTTTATCAAACACTTCTTTTTTTAAAATTGGAGTAATGGACTTCGTCCTATTTTTTTCCAAAAAATTTTTAAACATTTCTCCATCCTCATATCCTTGATGACATTTTACTTCATCAAGAATTTCACCATATTCATTTATAAATCCCACGCATCCTGTTACAAAAAACAAATCAGGATCAGTATTAAAAACCTCCAATTGTTGCTCTAACTTATCCAATACCCAATAATCGTCATCGTCACAAAAAGCAATATAATTTCCTTTGCTCCTTTTAATCCCATAATTTCTAGAATCTGGTTGTCCGGTATTTGATTTAAAAAAATAGGTGCATTTTGAAAATTCACTACAAATTAGCTTGTTAGCATTTGCATTTACAGAATTAGAACCATCATCTATAACTAGAATCTCTATATTAGTATAGGTTTGGTTTTGAATACTTAGCAAACATTCCTCTAAATATTCCTTTCTATTGTAAGTTGTTACAACTACACTTATTAAAGAATTTGCATCACCCATCATTTTACTTCCATTCAATATTATCTTTAATTACTTTAGCAGGAACTCCGGCTACTAAACACCTAGACGGTACATTTTTATTCACCAAACTACCTGCCGCAATTACAGCACCATCCCCAATAGTAACACCTTTAAGTATCGTTACATTAACACCTATCCATACCCTATTCCCAATCTTTATGGGTTGTGCCAAATCGCTTTTTTCTAGTTTTGTCCCTATTTGATGATTATCAGAGTCACGTATAGTAACATTTTCTGAAATAGCGACGTTTTCTCCTATTTCTATATGCTTAAAACAACTTAAATTTAAGTTATGATTAATATAACCACTCCCTAAAATTAGATTTGCATCTTTGTTAATATATATTTTTGCACCAGAGTATATTCTAAATTTATTTTTGACTATTAAGGATGCTTTTTCTCGAATAACCAATAGGGATGGAAATCTATCTTTTCTAGACCAAGTAGCTCCTAATGTTAATTTATTATTAGGTATTTTCAAAACAGCTTTCGCATTAATATCAAATTTCACCAATCGTGTTTTTATAATACCCCACCTATTCTTATTTAAAAAAAATATGCTTTTTTTTATTAATTTATCCATTTGCTAAATATGTACTTTCCTATTTATACTACCTCGATTCAGGAGAAATAAAAATAGTAATATCTTTTTTCTCTTCTAATTTAGAAATTCAACTTGGTTAATTGTATAGTTAGGATATAATATTATTTTAAATATTTATTTAGTTCTTCTTTAAATTTATACCCTCCTCTATTAAAACAGAAATAAGACAGACCAAAAAAAAGTAATTTAGTTTTAAATCCTAGACTAATATTTTTTATTAAAATTATTTCTTTGAAGTATAATAACATCTTCTTTTCATTCAATAGTATTTTTATATTATTTAAATATTTTCTTAATATCAATGCCTTATTTCCGTTATTTGTTTCTGTCACTGAGTTATAAACCATTTTCCACACATTTATTTCAGAAAGAACATCTTTAGTTTTTTTATTTTTGTACTCCTCACTTATAGAATTTTCATGCCTTCTTATTCGTACCAATATTTTATTAACATTTTTTCCAACATATTTCTTATTGTGTAATGTTCTAAAAACAAAATCCAAATCTTGAGCTCTTGTAAGAGTTTCATTAAACAGTACACCTTCAACTATTTGTCTCTTATAAAAAAAAGATTGTGTATTTAAAACAATCCCGTTAACAACAAAAACATTAGTTAAATCACTAACTTCGCTAAATTCATATTTTTTAATAGTGTTATTTAGACCGCCAAAAAATTCAAATCCACATATTGAATAATCATACGAATGAGAAATTATCGATTTTAACTTATCCTCAATACCACTATTAACAAGAATATCATCACTATCAAACCACTGAATATACTCCCCTTTACTAACCTCAAAACCATAATTCCGTGCGGCATTCCCTCCAGGTAAACGGTTTGCGGGTCTATGGTGATATTGAAAGCGCGCATCTTTAGCACAGTATATAGCCATTAATCTATCGGTGCCATCTGTACTTCCATCATCTACCACAATGCATTCCCAGTGAGGATAGGTCTGTGCCAAAACAGAATCTAAAGTCTCACCTATTAAATGCGCACGATTGTAAGTAGGAATAATTATAGACACCAATGGGGTAGTCCTCATATGTATTGTATTTTAATGGCGTTGCTAATATAGGAATTTTGTCGAGGTTTCACGGCATTGCCAACCCAGTGAAGCAATCTTAAGAATATTAGGTTTCAATGTCACAGATTAATTTATGCACCTTTTTCTTAACAATGAAGCAATCACCTAAAAAACCAATACCCTTTTCCTAACCATTTATAAGACCATAAGCCTAAATACGTTTTAATAACCCCCATATAATCCTGATCGGCTTTTTGGCTCCGTATTAAATCTTTTGCTAAAAGGATTTTAGAAACATCATCACGTGTAATTGCCAATTTCACAAAGTGCTTTCGGCGTTGCAATATAAAGTGTTGTAAAATAGGAACACCTTCTGGGTAATAGTGCCCTAACAAAGCTAGATGCTTATATCTGGTTTTAAAGTCTGCGGTAATTAAAAGCACATCTAACTGAGATAATTGTTTCTGCAACGACTGCTTATGTACACGGTATTTAATTTGAGCATCTAATAAAAAAACAAGACTAGGGTTTTGGTATAACATCCGTAAATTAAAATCCCAATCTTGTATAATGGGTAAGTGTTCGTCAAATAGCTCCATTTGCTGTTCTAAAAACGAACGTTTCCAAGTAGGACCATCTGTATAGAAAGCAACGTCTCCTACTAAATACGCAGGTATAAGCGGTGAAGCTTCAATAGTATTTTGGCCTAAAGGGTGGTTGGTGTCACCATCAAAACGCAACATCGGACTCACAACAACATCGGTACCTGCTTTAAAACAAGAAATAATGGTTTTTAAAGCGTCTGTCACATATAAATCGTCACTATCAAACCAATTAATATAGTCGCCTCTGCTGAGTTCAAAACCATAATTCCGACAAGCATTGCCCCCTTTTGGTCTGTCTTTTGGTCGGTGGTAATATCGAATCCTTGAGTCGTTCTTACAATAATTAGCTAGAAGCTCATCCGTACCATCAGTACTCCCATCATCCACCACTATACATTCCCAATGTGTGTAGGTTTGCCTCAAAATAGAGTCCAAGGTCTCTCCTATTAAATAGGAACGATTGTAGGTCGGGATAATTATAGACACCAAAGGGGTATCGATCATAATGGGTTGTAATTTTAGTTAGGCTAATTTATGAAAAATTATAGTGAGATGGTAAAACATCACTGCTAACGCAGTGAAGCAAGCTTATAAATATAGGCGGGATACTACAATTGACTTAATGTAATGAATTTAAAGGCATATAAAAAAGCATAGATAAAAAGCATGACCTTATACAAAACTCATCTTTAATCGAATTCTAACACTACAAATAATGATTACCTTGTAACATATTCTGGCGTCGACTCCTAATAATATCATCTTTTGCCTTTAATAATAAATGTAAAGTTTTTTTATGCTGGCTTGCTCGACCAAAACGACCTTGAAGTTGAAGTTTTAAAATACTTTTTTTAAATTTTTTAATTTCATAAAACATGTCTAAATCTGTTAAGATATTGGCGTATTTCAACTTGAATTTTCTTACCTTTTGATTATAATAAATAGCACTAAACTCTTTCCCTTCTTCTGCCTTACGGTGTGCACGATCATGTATAACATACGATTTAGGTAACACGCCTATTTTTAAACCATGATACAGCACGCGCTGACAGTAATTATCATCTTCTGCATAATGAAAAAACAATGGATCAAATCCACCTACCGTTTCTAAACATTCCTGAGATAACAACCATGCCGCCGCATTTACGAAAGGCACCTCATAAACCTCTGATTTGGTACGGCTTAAAACATAATCAGAATAGAACTGTCCTGTTATTTCTTTTAGCATAAAATTGGAGAAATTCTTATCTAGTTTTGTTCTATCTCCTGTAATATGAATTGGACTAAGAATTCCGTATTTTTTATTTTTCTTCTGAAAACAAACAAGTTGCTCCAGTACATCATCAACTAAATAGGCATCTTGATTTAGCAAAAACACCTGTTTTGCTCCTTGATTTAAAGCATGTCGTATCCCTATATTGTTAGCTTGTCCAAAACCTTTGTTTTCCGATTGCTGTAATATAATGGTTTTTGGAAAATGAGTTTTTATATATTCTACAGTATGATCCGTAGACCCATTATCTACTACAATTACAGGATAAGACTTACAACTATTCAAACAAGTGTCCAGCCATTTCATACCATTATAAGTAACAATTATTATATAAACATTGCCTAACATATTCTTCTAATTTTCTTACCCAATTTTGCTTTAAACTGAAACAAAGCATTAATCCAATTATATTCTTTTCTCATCAATTTAATCCTCGTATTCTTATGTAAATACCAAAAATATTCTTTTAAAACTATACCATTGTATTTTTTATAGTCATTTGTCCCTTTAATATTATTAACATTAGTTGCCTGTTCTAAATGCAATCTAAACTTCACTAAATCCTCGTTAATAATGGCTATTTTGTATTTTTTTAATACACGGTAACAAAATTCATAATCTAATACTTGATTTAAGTCCGTTCTATAAAATCCTATTTTATGCACAATATTTTTTCTAAACAATACAACACTTGGTTCGCCTATTTTATTATTTAAAGGAGGTTTTAGAAACAGTTTAGACTTAAACAGCGTGCGATCCAAAATTTGAATATTATTTATCACTTCAAAATCAAGACCTTTCTGCAAATCCTTATATGTTTCTATCCAACGCTTTGTATCTTCTCTTAAAGAATTCTCATCTACGAGAAACATACGTTTTGAAGCAACCATAGCTATTGTTTCATTTAATTCTAAAATACCAACCATCTTTTCTACACAACTTGGCACTAACACATCATCTTGAAATAAAAACTTAATGTATTTTCCTGTTGCTTTTTCTACACAATGATTCCAATTTGCTCCTATACTATTAGGTTCATGTGCATATATATGAATAGGAATAGTAGTCTGCTCTCTAAAGGTTTCTACAATATTCAATGACTCGTCTTTAGACGCATCATCGGAAACTATAATCTCTAAATTAGGATAAGTTTGTTCTATAGCAGATTGCATGGCCTCAGCTATAAATTTAGCGCCATTATATGTGGGGATGCAAATGGAGACTAATGGTAAATAAATCTCTTTCATAGTGTAAAACGCTTGGACCGAGCTAACAAAATGTTATTACTGCAAAATCTGTCTTATTTTATTCTTAAATCTAACAACCAAACTAGGATTGTGAGGTAATTTCTTTTTTAAATTGTTAATAGTTGCTTCCAATATATTTTTAGTTTCTAGCTCTAAATCTATATGTAGTAAAACCAAATTAAAACTTTTTATAGTATTTAAAATACGATGCTCTTGGGTTTTTAGAGACCATAATCCATTATCATGTACACGATAAACCCCCATAACGGTATGAATTTTTTTTATCTTTTTATCTTTAACTGCTAACATATAAAGTACCCAATCCCCTAAAGGTGAATCCTTAAACCATTCTGGAAGCACAAAATCATTCAGTAATACCACTGAAGGAGTATGTATATAATTGCCTTTTACCAAGCTAGTAATACTTGTAGTTTCTAGAACATTTCTACTTATTTTATCCTCTTCAAATCTATTTTTATTTTCATTAAAAATGTTTACTTCATGAAAACAAATGCCATAATCCGTATTAGCCTCCAAAAAATCAACTTGTTTCTGCAATTTTAAAGGGTCTGTCCAATAATCATCACCTTCACAAAGCGCTATATATTTTCCTTGGCAGGCTTTTAAATTTTCTATAAAATTAAATCGGCCCGTTGGCTTACCGTTTATTTTAATCACATCTTTTCTAGAACGCAAAAACAACCTAATAATATGAGGAAATTTCTCAGCATAACTTTTACAAATAGCTCTAGTTCCATCACTACTTTCGTCTTCTCCTAAAATAATTTCAATAGAAAAATCAGTTTGTTGCATTAATATACCATCTAAACACTGCCTTATATAGCCTTCTTGATTGTACGTTTGTACACAAACACTTACTAAAATATCTTTATTATTCATTTAAAAACATTTCTAATTCTGTCCTTTTTAAATCTTTTTGAACATAATTTATTATATGATCTGGTAATTTTTGCCAATCATTATCTTTATTTTTTTTCTTATACACAGAATAAGCATCGTCATGATTTATGGTACTACTCCTAGTAATAAAATCGACAGTCTCATTTTTAAATTCTAAATCTAAAAATCTAAACAACTGTTCTATTATAGGAGTTGTATTAGTGAGTAATTCAGAATAACGAATAATACGAACGCGATTAGGATATTCTTTCTTCAACCTAAGAAATAGCAATGTAGCTTCTTTCCATTTTAAATATCCATTATATTCTTCAGGTTTATCTAAGTTTTTTTTTGAAGCATTTAACCATTCCTCATCAAAAAGCCACCCCTTTTCTTTTCTAAATTCTTTTGGAGCTTGATACCAACTATACAAAACAGCCAATGGATTTCTTATTAGTAAAATTAACTTTATCGTGTTATCCTTAGCTAACATATTTTCTAATACATGATGATATCTTACCTCTTTGTAACAAATATGCGTGGGGTCTTCATCTGTATTAAAAGCAGGTATGATACCTGTTTTTATACCCACTGTTTGATTAATAAAACGATCCTCGGAGGATGCTATATCTTCAAAAAAACTGCTGATGTCTTCTCTTGTAGATGTTGGAGTAACAACACCCTTAAAAGCATAAGAAAATAATGGCTGATATTTAAAAATTACTTTCGGATGACTATTTAGTATATTGCCTAGCCAAGTAGATCCACTACGAGGTACACTGTGTATCGCAATTTTATTCATATCAATGTATACTGATTTAACATGGTTTTAACCTCATCCTTACTATTAAACATTAAAACGTCTATAATAGATAAATTAGGTATAAAATCACTTTCAAATTGATTATATATTATGTCATCCGTTTGTATAAAGTTTAACATTATACCTTCAGCAAAAAACTCTTCTTTATCGTATAATTTTATTCCTCCTTTTGGATTTATATAATGATAAGACTGTTCTTTTTTACAGATATCAAAAATTCTTATCTCTTTTTTTAAATCTTCATTTTTATATACCGTAGAACTATTTATTATTACCGTATCTAAACTCAAATAATTACAAATTTCAACAATGCTTAACCTTAGAAAACTTGAAAGGTTATCAACATCATTAGAAATAATATTTTCTAGCAAAGTATATATTTGGGTAAAATAGGGTGCTTTCAAATAGCTTTGTTTTATTTGCTTTAGTATCTTTTTCTTCCACACTAATTCACTATTAACCTCTATATCTTTTATTTTTTTAAACGATGATACTTTCTTTAACAACACATTAATTCTTAAAGATTTGCCTTGACAGAGTATGCTATTTCTATTTATATAACCGCCCTTAATAAAATTTACATCATCATATATTACAAAAGTATCCACAGCATTAATTAATTGAAAATAACCAATGTAAGGAAAAAAATAAGGTTGCATTATAGCAATTTTCTTGGTCTTCATTTTACTTTATACAATTTGCTTAACAATTTTATCTAATTGAATGGCTTCTAATCCTACAAACAAAGGCAAACACAAAACCCTTTTACTAATAGATTCACTTATTGGACATGCATTTGTGGCTCCAAGATAATCTAAGGTATTTAAACTAGGATAAAAATAACGTCTCGGATAAACATCGGCTTTATTTAGTTTTTCTTTTGCGAGAAGCAAAGCGTCCTCCGTTCTAAAAATCACGGGAAAATAATGATAATTCCAAAACGTACCTTCCCTTAAACGCAACTGTTGTAAAGGGATAGTGTTTAACAATATTTTATAGTAGTCTACTACCTTTTTCCGTCCTTCAAAAATAGAATCAACGTGGTTAAATACGGCCAAACCCATCGCGGCTTGAGGTTCGCTCATTTTGGCATTAATGCCTAAACCATTTAATTCATCCGGGCCATCATGACCAAAATTATGATGCAAATACATTGTTTTAAAATATTCTGGCTTACAAAATAATGCACCACCCTCCCCTGTATGGAATAATTTGGTAGCGTGAAAACTACACGTACTCACATCGCCATAATTAAAAAGAGATTGCCCTTTATAGGTCACCCCAAAACAATGTGCGGCATCATAAATCACTTTTAATCCATGTTTTTTGGCAATAACATCAATAACTTCTACGGCACATGGATTACCAAATACATGTGTAGCCATAATAGCTGTCGTGTTTGGAGTGATAGCTGCTTCTATTTTAGTTTCGTCTATAGTTAAATATTCCGGATGGATATCCACAAATACTGGATTACAACCTTCCCAAATAATACTGCTAGTTGTAGCCACATAGCTAAAAGGCGTGGTAATAATGTCGCCTTTTAATCCCAAAGCTTTAATCGCTATTTGTAGTGGTAAAGTACCATTAGTCATAGCTATAATATTAGGTGTTCCTAGATAATCTTTTAATTTGCCCTCTAATTCTTTAACCAAAACACCCCTGTTTGTCATCCATCCTGTATCCCAAGCGCGTTTTAAAATGCATTGATATTCGACTTGAGGAGGCAAAAAAGTTTTGGTTACGTTTATCATTTAATTTTTTTAATTTCATTAGAAATAGATTCAAAATTAGAGTTTAATAAAAATGGCTCCCAAGTTTCTTCCTCATGAATAATTTGAAAGGGTAGAATATCATTTATTCTGTAAACAGGTTTCTTAGTATGGCGTTCCATTACAGCTAAATTTACAGAATACAAACCTTTAGATAACTGTAAATTATTATGAGAAGCCTTAAAAGCTATAATGCTATTATGTAACACAGATAAATCGTTGTCATTCGACTGATATCTAGCAACTGAGCGCTGTTCTTTATCAACAAGAATAACATGAAACTCATAATCCTTAACAGTCGAGAGTATCTTAAATTCAAATAAAAACTGAAGCTTGTCACCTCTATCTAATTGAGCTATTTTATCTTCAAATATGTTTGACAGAACCTCGCTATTTATTAACTCTATACTTTCATCAGTAAAGACCACAGAACTTTCGTTATTAGCAAAACGCCTATAATACAAATCTATAGCCTTACCAACATCTTCCCCTTGAAACTGAGCACAGCCATGCTCCATTAAAATTATTTGAGAACAAATACGAGACACCATGGGCATACTATGGCTTACAAATATAATTGCAGTACGAGGTAAAATGGTATCTATCGTTTTAAAACACTTTAAAACAAACCCTAAATCACCAACAGCTAAAACTTCATCTATAATTAAAACATCCGGTTGCATTTGTGCTGCAACCGCAAACCCTAAACGTACTTTCATCCCAGAACTATAATTTTGTACTGGCATGTCTATAAAGTCTTCTAACTCGGCAAAAGCAATAATAGCCTCTAGTTTATTATCAATTTCGGAACGGCTAAACCCTAAAATAGCACCATTATTATAAATATTTTCACGACCACTTAAAATCGGATTAAAACCTGCTCCCAATTCAATTAATGCCCCTACACGACCTTTTATGGTTACTTTTCCTTCATCGGGGTTAATTAAGCCGTTTAGTATTTTAAGCAACGTACTTTTACCTGCGCCGTTATGCCCTATTAATCCTAAACATTCGCCTCGACGCAGTACAAAATTAATGTCTTTTACTGCCCAAAATTCTTTAGGTCGTAAGGTGCGTTCTTCACTAGATCCGCTTACGCCACGTATTAAATCCTTTACACCATACCACAAACTGGTTTTAAGATCCTTGCAAAACTTTTTACTAAGGCCCTCGACCTTAACAAGGACATCGTTATCGGATGCTATTTGAATTGTATTAGACATGTAATTTATAAATCTTTCTGTTTAAATATGGGTGTTTACTCTAAATACCTACGCACTTAATCGTTCTACTATAATAGGAATGGATAGGCGATATAATATTAAACCCAAAAATAAAAACGGGACGCAAAACAGTAAAACAACTATAAAATAATTTAAGTAATGGGGTACAAAACCAACAATAAGGTCTCGTGCAGTGACAATTATAGGAGTAATGGGGTTCCAAACCATAAGGGTTTTCATAAGTCCCGTTTTTGGAATCGAATATACCACTGGTGTGGCATACATTAAAAACTGCATTCCAAAGGTTATAAACTTACCTACATCTTTATACAATAGCCCTATTGGTGTTAAAAATAAACCAATAGTAGAACCAAAAAGTATAGCGCCCAAAATAGCAATGGGAAACAGTAACAGACTCCAATGAAACCCCACGCCGTAAATAAACACAAACAATACTAGCAATAGTATTTTTATAGCACTATCAAACAACAACTTATAAATCCCAGATAGCAACAAGGCTTCTTTAGGAAAGTTAATTTTAGTAAGTATCCCTTTAGCAGCTTGAGTACTTTGCATAGGCGAATTAATAGAAGCCACTATTATAGACCAAATTAAGGTCCCCGAAAAAGCATATACCGGATAAGGCACACCTGTATCCGACAACTTAATAGTCCCACTATTATTTAAGAAAATCCAAACCGCAGCAGTAGTTATCGGGATAATAAACGCCCATATAATCCCCAAATACGATTGTCTATACATCGCCTTAATATCTCGCTCTGCCAATTGCCGTGCTAAAAAACGAGACTTAAACATATCTGTTAGACTCGCTTTTAAAAGAGCACCAAATTTAATGGTACGCTCTTTTTGATACACTCTAATTTCTAGCGGTGTGGTGGTTGGGTTAGTTGAATTCAATCGGACTGCTTTATTAATTATGCTAATATAATAAATGCATTGGTATTTTAAATTAGGTTATGCATTTAGTTACCGTTTTTGAAGCAATACAACAAAGTCCCCCCTAAGAGCACAAAATAATCTCACAATTATAATTAAAATATCAAACACCTCAACACCCCAAAACGGCCTACTGATAACTCATCGTAAAATGTGAAGAAGACACCATAAAATTCTAGCCACTCCGAACCCTTACTGTCATTCCCAGGCACGAAGTAATCTCACCCTTTTTAATTTTAACCAACAAATACGTTATTAGTCCGCCCCGGCCTATCGAAAACTCATCGTAAAATGTGCAGTGAAGCCTCCGTAAAATTTTAGGCTGTCCGAGCAAACGAATAATCTTAAATAGCATATTTTTTTTACAACCTAATTAGTTAATTAAAAGAAAAAAACATGAGCGAGTTCCTAAAATTTAGGAGACAAACAAAACATTTAGATGAATTTTCGTAAGTCTAGACTTTTTTGTTTAGTTCACACTTTATAATTTTAAACATAAGAGTTCTTGAATCTCTTGAAATCGATTTCTTTTTTTGGCAATGAAAAAAAGTAAAGATAAATACCCTTAAGAGCACAAAATAATCTCACAATTCCAATTAAAATATCAAACACTTCAACACCCCAAAACGGCCTACTGAAAATATATCGTAAAATATGAAGAAGACACCATAAAATTCTATCCACTCCGAGCCCTTACTGTCATTCTTAGGCACGAAGTAATCTCACCCTTTTTAATTTTAACCAACAAATACGTTATTAGTCCGCCCCGGCCTATCGAAAAATCATCGTAAAATGTGCAGTGAAGCCTCCGTAAAATTTTAGGCTGTTTGAGCAAACGAATAATCTTAATTAACATAATTTTTTTTCAACCTAATTAGTTAATTAAAAGAAAAAAACATGAGCGAGTTCCTAAAATTTAGGAGACAAATAAAACATTTAGATGAATTTTCGTAAGCCTAGACTTTTTTGTTTAGTTCACTCTTTATAATTTTAAGCATAAGAGTTCATGAATCTCTTGAAATCGATTTCTTTTTTGGCAATGAAAAAAAGTAAAGATAAATACCCCAAAACGGCCTACTGAAAATATATCATAAAATGTGCAGTGAATATTTCGTAAAATTTTAAGCTGCTTGAGCTAAATAAAATTAAATAAGTACCTCTATCTGTTTATATAAGTAGAATACGATTTAAAAAGAAGCCTCAATAGCGAGTTCTTAAAATTTAGAGATAGAACAAAACATTTAGAGATATTTTTAAGCCTAGACTTTTTTGTTTAGTTCACACTTTAATATTTTAAAACATAAGAGTTCATGAATCTCTTAAAATAGATTTTTTTTCACAAGGAAAACAAAGTAAAAACTAAAACAAACCTTCAAAGCTTCTCCTTGCTATGAACTGCCCTTAGAACATCATCATACGGCACTTTAAAATAATCACTATACTCACGAATACTAATACGTTTACGGATTTTAATACCATACTCCTCAAGAATATCACGCATATAAACTTTAGCTGTTTTATTGCATACGCCCATAAGGAGTGCAACATCTTTACTGTTTAAAAGTAGTCGATATCCCATAATTCTGAGTATTTATAAGTAGGTTAAGTAATAATTCTCTCTTCTAAATTCCTGTTTAAAATTGTTAATAATGAATCTGATATGTACTGAAACACATTTAAAATCTAAAATAAATGAACTGAAAAACACACAACTTACTCATAATTAGATAATTACACAAATTTTAAGCGTAAAAAAAAATATAATCCACGTCTTTACAAGAACATTTAAGATGATAACCAAACTAAAATAATTCTAAAACTCATAAGTAAACACCTAATTAACCTAACCCCATAGCAAAGCCATACCAAAGCCATAGATAAGCCATGAGAAGCCTATTAAAACACCGCATCCAAAAGGGGTCAATTTTAGTAAAAATCAAGAAAAAAAGAGATTAAACTAGAAGGTTTAGAAAAAAACAAGAAATATCACGAAAATACGGGAAGGTTAAAAAAAAGAACAAAACTCTTGCTGTAATTTAGAATCGAGAGTTTGTAGATAACTGAATTATGTATGTATAATATGCTGGCATGAGCCTCATATGTCCCGGGAATGTAAACAGGCATAGACAAACATATTATTAACTGCAGGTTGTAAAAATAGAAGTAGAACAAACAAAGATTGAGTATCTCTTGTGTTTATAGCTACTAGACCATAATTATACAGCCTGCATAAAACCAAGAATATTATGGCAAAGTATAAATCTTTATTTAATGTTGAAGGTTCAATAGGAGAAGTAACCTTCTATAAGGGAGAAGACGGATACTACATCCGTTCTAAAGGAGGTATCAGTAGAGACCGCATACTAAATGACCCTGCTTTTGTTAGAACGCGTGAGAATAATAGTGAATTTGCAGAAGCAGCAAGTGCAGGTAAACTATTAAGACACGCCATTACGGCTTTATTAATCGAGGCGAAAGATAACCGTATGACCTCTAGATTAACGCAAATTATGAGTCGCGTTAAAAATGCCGACTTAACCTCGTCAAGAGGGCAACGGAAAGTAAGCATTGGAATTACAACTACCGATGGTAAAAACGCAATTAAAGGCTTCGAATTTAATATTAAGGCGCTACTAAGCAGTGTACTGTTAGAGGCTTTTTCTTTAAACACAACCACGGGAGAAATTAGCATACCTAATTTTATTCCGTCCCAGGATCTCAACAGTCCTAGTGGCTCCACACATGTGAGTTTCACGGCTGGTTTCTTAAATCTTAATTTTAACGACAATAATTCAGACTTACAATTAAGTCCTACAATTAATTTAGCAATCAATACCACGGTGTCCCCAATAATTTTAACCCCTACCGCAACCCCAGTAGGAACCGGCACCGCGTTTTACTTTTTAAAAATTGCATTTTACCAAGAGGTAAACGGTACCCAATATCCTTTAAAGAATGGAGCATATAATGCGCTACAACTTATTGATGTACTGTAAAGTGCAATGATACTCAATTTAAAATCCTCGTAACCACGAGGATTTTTTAGTTATAAAAAATACAAATACCACCTCCTCACATACCCCCACCAAACAATAAACCACCAACAACTAAACCAGCAAACTACTACTCTACTATCCCACTACATTACTAACCCACTAACCAATAAATCATGACTCATCATGTCATTCCCAGGCACGAAGTAATCTCACCCTTTTCAATTTTTAACCAACAAATACGTGATTAGTCCGCCCCGGCCTATCGAAAAATCATCGTAAAATGTGCAGTGAAGCCTCCGTAAAATTTTAGGCTGTCCGAGCAAACGAATAATCTTAAATAGCATATTTTTTTTCAACCTAATTAGTTAATTAAAAGAAAAAAACATGAGCGAGTTCCTAAAATTTAGGAGACAAACAAAACATTTAGATGAATTTTCGTAAGCCTAGACTTTTTTGTTACCTTTTTTGGGCAATGCAAAAAAGTAAAGATAAATCCCCTTAAGAGCACAAAATAATCTCACAATTCCAATTAAAAAAATAAAACACTTCAACACCCCAAAACGGCCTACTGAAAACTCATCGTAAAATGTGAAGAAGACACCATAAAATTCTAGCCAATCCGAGCCCTTACTGTCATTCCGAGGCTCGAAGGAATCTCACCCTTTTTAATTTTAACCAAGAAATACGTTATTAGTCCGCCCCGGCCTACCGAAAAATCATCGTAAAATGTGCAGTGAAGCCTCCGTAAAATTTTAGGCTGTTTGAGCAAACGAATAATCTTAATTAACATAATTTTTTTTCAACCTAATTAGTTAATTAAAAGAAAAAAACATAAAGCGAGTTCCTAAAATTTAGGAGGCAAACAAAACATTTAGATGAGTTTTCATAAGCCTAGACTTTTTTGTTTAGTTCACACTTTATAATTTTAAGCATAAGAGTTCATGAATCTCTTGAAATCGATTTCTTTTTTTGGCAATGAAAAAAAGTAAAAACAGAACGTCATTCCAAAAAACAAAGAAGTCTCATCATTCAAGTTCCCTCCGAAAATAACACCCACTTAACACCTTACCTCCAATTAATGCCGTATTTTTGAAGCTTAATAAAAAGACACAATATGGAATTATCTCAAGTGAAACTCGTAGTAACCGATATGGATGGCACCTTACTAAACTCTAAAGGAGAAGTGAGTGCTAATTTCTATGATCTATTTCGCGAACTACAAGCCAATAATATTCAGTTTATTGCCGCTAGTGGCCGTCAATATTTTAGTATCGTTGAAAAACTTGAAGCCATTAAGAATGAAATCACCATTATTGCAGAAAACGGCGGACTTACAAAACGAGGAGATAAAGAGTTAGCTAAAACCATCTTGTCTAAAGAAAAAATAGACGCTATACTCCCACTGCTACGAACCATCGATAAGACATTTATTGTACTTTGTGGTAAAAACAAAGCCTATATAGAAACAGAAGACATTCATTTCCCGAAATTGTTAAGCGAATATTACACCGAGTTTAATACCGTAGCCGATCTTACCGAAGTCACCGATGACGAATTCTTAAAACTAGCCATTTATCACACCGAAGATTCTGAAGCTTTTATCTACCCGAAAGTAAAGCACTTGGAAGATGAATTTAAAATAAAAGTCTCTGGCCAAAACTGGTTAGATATCTCTCATCACGATGCCAATAAAGGCTTTGCTTTAAAACAAGTGCAAGACGAGTTTGGTATTACCGAAGATGAAACTATGGTCTTTGGAGATTATAATAACGATCTGGAAATGCTTGGCCGTGCTTATTTTAGTTATGCTATGGAAAATGCACATCCCAATGTAAAGGCTACAGCCCGTTTTGAAACTAAAAGCAATGACGCACTGGGTGTTGAAACCGTTCTACAAGAATTAATTGATGCTAAGAAACAGCGCTAAGAAGTATTCTACAATACCTCCCTAGTTCCAATGATAATCCCAGAAACGAGTAATCCCACACGCTTTAAAACGACACTCGAATGCAAAACAAAATCACCTTCAACAAGGCAACATTTAAAACAGAGAATAGCTAACAGTATATCCTTAATGGAGCAAACCTGACTATACACATCAGTCTATTAAGCTCCAAAAGCCGTAACAACCAATTGTCTTGAACCTCCGTAATCACGGTGTTCGCACAAATAAATCCCTTGCCAAGTACCAAGATTTAATCGTCCATTAGTGATGGGAATCTGTACACTTGCGCCCATTAAAGACGATTTGATATGAGCGGGCATATCGTCTACACCTTCATAAGTATGTATAAAATACGGTTGGTTTTCGGGCACCATCTCATTCATATGACGTTCAAAATCGACCCGCACCGAAGGATCTGCATTTTCATTTATGGTTAAACTTGCCGACGTATGCTTAATAAACACCTGCAACATGCCAACTTTTATATGTTTTAATTCAGGAAACTCTCTTATAATAGTCTCTGTAATTATATGAAAGCCGCGTTTATACGGTTTTAAAGTCATTTCTTTTTGAAAAGTTTTCATCGTAAGAGTTTATATTTAAAGAATCACGAGATGTAAATAGACTAGTATTTACAATGTACACTATTGCCTTTAATTTATCGGTAGACACCACCAACACCACATTAAACGGAACTTAATTAAGTTTTTTGTTTCTTCTTTTTTGCCGCCGGAAACAATACATTATTTAAAATAAGTCGATACCCCGGAGAAGTAGGATGTAGTTCCAATTCGGTTTTAGGATCGCCAACCTTATGGGTATAATCCTCTGGATCGTGACCACCATAAAACGTAAAGAATCCCTTGCCTTTTATACCGTGAATATATTTGGCCTCACCATTACTCGAATTTTCGCCAAGTACCAATACATTCGATTTAATCTCATCGCGCGTAAACGACGTGGTTTGCCCCATAAATCCTTTCACCAATGCAGTATGATTCTGACATAACATTGTAGGCACAGGATCCCATTTGGCAGAAAAGTCCATCAGACTAAAATAATCAGCATCTTTAACAATGCGACGTTTTGGCGTCATGTCTATAGATGAAAACTCGTACACTCTAGGATTGCGTTCTAAAGTATAATTAGTAAATGCAAAAGTCTTCGAGTAATCAATGTCACGCTGATAATCGGGATCACTAGCATCACCATCGAACATGGCTTCGCAAATATCTACACCTTCGGCAGATAATGCAATATCGAAGGAATCGGTAGCACTGCACATGGCAAACATAAAGCCACCACCCACAACGTAATCTCTTATCTTTAAAGCCACAGCCAACTTGGCATCAGACACTTTATTATATCCTAAACGTGCTGCCAATGCTTCGGCTTCTTTTTTATCTTCAATATACCAAGATGCCGTTTTAAAACTGTTGTAAAACTTTCCAAATTGCCCTGTAAAATCTTCATGGTGTAAATGCAACCAGTCGTAAAGAATAAGATTATCGTTTAATACATCTTCATCGTAAACGGTGGTATACGGAATTTCGGCATAAGTGAGCACCATAGTTACAGCATCGTCCCATGGCAATTTTCCCTTTGGTGTATATACGGCAATCTTAGGTGCTTTTTCTAGCACTACAGCTTCCATATTCTGACTCGGACTATCAATAAGTTCCAGGATTTGTATAGCCTTGTCGTTAGATACCACTTCAAAAGACACCCCTCGAATCTGACATTCCTTCTGGATTTCTGCAGTATCTGGTAATAAAAATGAACCTCCTCGATAGTTTAAAAGCCACTTTACTTTTAATTGCTTATCCAGCGACCAATAGGTCATGCCATACGCCTTTAAATGATTTTTTTGTCCGTCGGCATCCATAGGAATCAAGATATACGAAGCAAACATCTGTACCGAAAAGAATATAAATAAGAAGAAAAATAGAATGCGTTTCAAAATAGTTTTGAGGTAAATATTGAAGTTGAAAGATACTTAATTTTTAATGTGCTTTAAAACACTTTAATAAAAGATTAGATGTTAATGTTTCCATGCCCAATTAATTCTGAGATGAATTAGCTTCTCCAGCTTTTAAAAGTACGTAGAAGCCCGAAACTTAAATCTGAAAACCGTTTCACCTGCATATATACCAGATTTCATTTCGTAACATTCTAACTATAACCTCGGTGTATCAAGCAAAAAACCATGAAAATCACTTTAAAAGCAACTTTCATGGTTTCTAATATATGGTCTAAAATGCTTAGAACGGCACGTCGTTATCGTCGTCTTCGTTCATGGCACTTCCAAAGGCATCGGTTGGTGTAGGGAAACTACTTCCAGAACTAAAACCACCTGCTGCTGCATTTTCATTTGGATTTGTATTCATTTTACTATGGAATTCGTAAGGCGAATCAAAATCGTCTAAGTTGTCGAACTTACCTAAATGTCCTAAGAACTTCAGACGGATATTTTCTAAACCACCATTCCTGTGTTTTGCGATAATAAATTCCGCTTGTCCTTCGGTTGGAGAACGCTCGTCATCATCCCATTCTTCAATTTTATAGTATTCCGGACGGTAGATAAACGATACAATATCGGCATCCTGCTCGATCGCACCAGATTCACGAAGGTCGGAAAGTAAAGGACGTTTAGAACCTCCACGCGTTTCAACCGCACGCGATAACTGAGACAGTGCAATTACAGGCACCATTAATTCTTTTGCTAAAGCCTTTAAGTTTCGAGAAATCATCGAGATCTCTTGTTCACGGTTTCCACCATGGCTTGGCCCACCTGTCATTAACTGCAAGTAGTCAATCATGATTAATTTAATACCGTGTTGCGACGATAAACGTCTGGCTTTTGCACGTAAATCGAATATAGAAAGCGAAGGCGTATCATCTATAAAAAGAGGTGCTTTTTCAAGTCCTTTTACTTTTACATTTAACTGTTCCCACTCGTGTTTTTCTAATTTTCCTGTTCTTAATTTCTCTGAAGATAATCCCGTTTCAGACGAAATTAAACGCATAATTAACTGTACAGATGCCATCTCTAAAGAGAAAAAGGCCACTGGTATATTTTGGTCTACGGCAATGTTACGCGCCATAGATAAGGTTAATGCTGTTTTTCCCATCCCTGGACGAGCGGCTACAATAATTAAATCGGAAGGTTGCCATCCCGAAGTTAATTTATCTAGCTTATCGAATCCGGTAGGAATACCACTTAATCCTTCTTTATTAGATATTTCTTCAATTTTCTTCTTAGCTTGAATAACCAAGTCTTGAGCAGTTTCACTCGATTTTTTGATGTTCCCTTGGGTAACTTCGTATAATTTGGTTTCGGCCGCATCTAATAAATCGAAAACATCCTTGGTTTCATCGTAGGCTTCTTCAATAATTTCTGAAGAAATCTTGATTAAACTACGCTGAATAAATTTCTGAAGAATAATACGCGCATGAAACTCGATATGTGCCGAAGATGACACTTTTTGAGTCAATGATATCAGGTAAAAATCACCTCCTGAAGCATCTAACTTTCCATTCTTCTTTAATTGGGTAGAAACGGTTAATAAGTCGATTGGTTCACTATTTTCAAACAGCTGAAATATGGCGTCGAAAATGTGTCTATGCGAATCTTTATAGAAAGCATCGGAGCTTAAGATATCGATAACCTCATCTACACCTTTTTTATCAATCATCATTGCACCCAACACAACCTCTTCTAAATCAGTAGCTTGAGGCGGAATTTTACCGCGTTCTAAATTGATTAAAGTGCTTTTGTCGACCTTGTAGCCTTGTAATTGATTCGGTTGTTTCATAACTGCGAAAGTAACTAAAATGATGCTATTATAATATGATTTTTAACTGTTGATGTTAACCTTTCTTCAACATTCTAACTGTTAATAACTTACAAAAATTGTTAATAACCATAAAAAAACCTGAAGTTTTTCAACTTCAGGTTTTATATGTGAGGGTATCAAAGGTTTAGTCTTTAAATACACCCATATTTTCATATTTTGTCATACGTTTTTTCACTAATTCTTTTGGTGATAAGTTTTTAAGTTCACCATAAGATTTCTCGATAACATCTTTTACAATAGCAAAGGTTGCTTTACGATCTGTATGTGCACCTCCTAAAGGTTCTTTTACAATTTGATCTACCAACTTCTGTTTTTTCATATCCGAAGCGGTTAACTTTAAAGCTTCGGCTGCTTGTTCTTTATATTCCCAACTGCGCCATAAAATAGATGAACATGATTCTGGAGAAATTACCGAATACCAGGTGTTTTCTAACATCAATACACGGTCTCCTACTCCAATACCTAAAGCACCACCAGAAGCACCTTCTCCAATAATAACCGTAATTATTGGCACTTTTAAGCGTGTCATTTCAAGAATGTTTCTTGCTATAGCTTCTCCTTGTCCGCGTTCTTCGGCTTCTAATCCAGGATAAGCACCCGGAGTGTCTATAAGCGTTACAACAGGTATTCCAAATTTCTCGGCAGATTTCATTAAGCGCAAGGCTTTACGATAACCTTCAGGATTAGACATTCCGAAATTTCGCAATTGTCTAGTTTTGGTGTTATACCCTTTTTGCTGACCAATAAACATATAACTCTGATCGCCAATTTTACCCAAACCACCAATCATAGCTTTATCGTCTTTTACATTTCTATCGCCATGAAGCTCTAAAAACGTATCCCCGCAAAGTGCATGAATATAATCTAAGGTATACGGTCTATTTGGGTGTCTAGACAACATAACACGTTGCCATGGACTTAAATTTTTATATATATCTGTCTTAGTCTCTATAAGCTTCTTCTCGATTTGCTTGCAAGTCTCAGTTACATCAACATCACTTTCCTTGCCTATTATTTGGCATTTATCTAATTGCTCTTCAAGCTCTTTTATAGGAAGTTCGAATTCTAAATACTCCATACCAATTAAGGATTTCTAATTTTGTTAGCTTACAAATATAAAAACTTTAGCGTTCAAAATAGGTTAAGACTGTTTTCTTTTTAAAGCATTCCAATTTTTTATGATGCCATTGAGCAATACTGCCCCTAAAATTATAGCCGCACCATAGTAAAAATTAGTCGACATTTTTTCTGTTTCCGGGAACAATATTACAGCCAAAATAATACCGTAAACTGGCTCTAAATTAAAGGTTAACATAACCGTATACGGACTAATATACTCCATAACTTTTACCGAGGCAATAAATGCATATGCAGTACATACCGATGCCAAAATAAACAGATACCACCAATCTGAAGTTTTTAAAATAAAAAATTCCTGACTAAATCCAGATCCATAAATTAAGATGAAGATGGTAATAAATATTACACCACTAATAAATTCGTATATAGAAATGACTGAAGGCCTAAACTGCTTCACATATTTCCCGTTTAAAACTGCAAACAAAGCCGCTAAAAAGGCAGAAAGTATACCTAATAATATACCTACTATATACTCCAATTCGCTTTGAGTGATTAAAACCACCCCAAAAATAACGAGCGAACCAAAAACCATTTCGTATTTAATAATTTTTCGTTTCAGTATAATGGGTTCTAAAATAGATGCGAAAAATGCACCTGAAGACACCATAGATAGTAAAATAGAAATATTAGACACTTTTATGGCCGCAAAAAAGGTAATCCAGTGTAAAGCGATTATAATTCCAGCAACCGATAGTCGCGCAATGTCTTTAGGCGGAATTTTAATACTTATTCCCTTAATATATATGTAGCCATACATAAGTACCGTTGCCATAAGCATACGAAACCATACCAATGCAATGGCATCTATAGTTATTAATTCTCCTAAAATAGCTGTGAATCCCGCAATAAACACCAACAGATGTACATGCAGATAATTGAGTAATTTAGCGTCTCGCATTATATAAAAGGTAGGCGGCTAGCACCCCAAAAATAAGATTAGGAAACCATACGGCGATTAATGGAGAAAAATCGGACTGCTCTGCCATAACCCCAAATATTTTATCGAAAAACACAAAGATCATAGCGATACTCACACCAAATGCCAGATTGACTCCCATCCCTCCGCGACGTTTTTGCGATGATACCGCAACGGCAATAATCGTTAAAATATATACGGAAACTGGTAAACTCCATTTTCTAAATTTCACCAATTCGTAGCGTCCAATACTGGAAGAACCACGTTTTTTCTCCTTTTCGATAAATTCGTTTAAATCGTTATATGTTAAGGTTTCTGCAATGTATTCTAAAGGTGTAAGATCGACTAAATCGAAACTAAAAATAGTATCCTTTCTTCGGGCTGTTTCAAAAACATCGTCGTTTTCACCAACAGTACGTTTTACATAGTTTACCATACGGTACACCGAGTCTTTTTCGATCCAACGAATGTTTCTAGCGCTCAGTTTATAGACCATCTTATTATCTACAATATGCTCTAAAGAGAAGTTTTGCCCCATTTTATTCTTAGCATCAAAACTACTCACATAAATAAAGTCATGATCGTTTATCTGTCTATATACACTCCCAGTCTCTACCGCTTTTTTGTTGTTTTTAAAGTATTTATAATCGAAATCATTAAATCCTTTACTGGCCTGGGGCGCTAAATACATTCCCAAAACCAAGGCCATAATGGCCACAACAGTAGCACCAATCATATACGGTCTTAAAAACCTAGAGAATGATACTCCAGAACTTAAAAAGGCAATAACTTCGGTATTATTGGCTAATTTGGAGGTAAACCAAATCACCGAAAGAAATAAGAATAACGGAAATAATAGGTGCGCAAAATAGATGGTAAAATCTAAATAGAATAAAGCCACCTCTCCAAAAGGTACTTCTCTTTCTAAAATTTTACCAATTTTTTCCGCCAAATTCACGGTAATCCCAATAGGGATAAAGAGCAACAACATCATTAAAAATGTGAGCAAATACCGTTTTAATATGTACCAGTCTAATATCTTCAAGCCTATAGCCTATTATCCATTTGTTTAACCATCATATCTTTCCAAACTCTAAAGTCTCCGGCTAAGATATGTTTTCTCGCTTCACGAACCAACCACATATAGAATCCTAAATTGTGAATGGTTGCGATTTGCTTTCCTAATAATTCATTTACAGAAAATAAATGTTTTAAATAGGCTTTAGAGTATTCTGTATCTACAAAAGTGATGCCCATGTCATCAATTGGAGAAAAATCGTCTTCCCATTTTTTATTTTTTATGTTGATAGAACCGTAAGCTGTAAACAACATTCCGTTTCTTGCATTACGCGTTGGCATCACACAATCGAACATATCTACACCCAATGCAATATTTTCTAATATATTAATAGGTGTACCTACGCCCATTAAATATCTAGGCTTATCCCATGGTAAAATATCGGTTACCACTTCTGTCATGGCATACATTTCTTCTGCAGGTTCTCCTACCGATAATCCACCAATAGCGTTTCCTTCTGCTCCTACTCCAGCAATATATTCTGCAGATTGCTTACGTAAATCTTTATATGTACTTCCTTGTACAATTGGGAAGAATGTTTGTGCATAATCGTATGTAAACGGTGTTTTGTCTAAATGCGTTAAACAACGTTCTAACCAGCGGTGCGTCATATGCATTGAGCGTCTCGCATAGTTATAATCGCAAGGGTAAGGCGTACATTCGTCGAATGCCATAATAATATCGGCTCCAATACTACGCTGAATTTCCATTACATTTTCTGGCGTAAACACATGGTAACTACCGTCGATATGCGATTTAAACTTCACACCTTCCTCTTTAATCTTTCTATTTGAAGATAACGAATACACTTGGTATCCTCCAGAATCGGTTAAAATGTTACGATCCCAATTTATAAATTTATGCAAACCACCTGCTTTTTCAAGGATTTTGGTCTTTGGACGTAAATATAAATGATAGGTGTTTCCAAGAATAATATCTGGGTTTATATCATTTTTAAGTTCACGCTGGTGCACGCCTTTTACAGAACCTACGGTCCCTACAGGCATAAAAATTGGCGTTTCTATTTTACCATGGTCTGTAGTAATTACTCCAGCTCTGGCATTACTTTGTGTGTCTTTAGCTTTTAAATCGAATATCATGTACAAAAATTCTTCAGGGCGCAAAGATAATTAACTCATTGTGATATATTGGTATTAAAAAAAATATAAAAAGACAAGAACGTAAACCTTTACGTAAATTACTAAAACATTAATTTGTTAAACACACATAAAGGGTTATTTTTGAGCCTTTAAAAATTAAGTTATAAAACAACATGGCTAACACAAAAGAATTACAAGATTTAACCACTCAGGTTCGTAGAGATATTCTACGCATGGTACATAAGGTAAACTCTGGACATCCAGGAGGTTCTTTAGGATGCGCAGAATTTTTAGTAGCCCTATACAATGAAATCATGGACCGTAAAGACGGTTTTGACATGGACGGTCTTAACGAAGATTTATTTTTCTTATCTAACGGACATATTTCACCTGTATTTTACAGTGTTCTTGCTCACGCAGGTTATTTCCCTGTAGAAGAATTAAACACATTTAGACTTATTGATTCTAGACTACAAGGACACCCAACTACTCACGAAGGTTTACCTGGTGTGCGTATTGCTTCTGGTTCTTTAGGTCAAGGTATGTCTGTTGCAATTGGAGCTGCTCAAGCAAAAAAATTAAATAACGATTCTAGTTTAGTGTACTCATTACACGGAGATGGAGAATTACAAGAAGGTCAGAACTGGGAAGCCATTATGTATGCTTCGGCTAAGAAAGTAGATAATTTAATTTCTACAATCGATTTAAACGGACAACAAATTGATGGTTCTACAGATACCGTTTTACCAATGGGAAGCATCGAAGCTAAATTTGTTGCTTTTGGTTGGGACGTTCTTACTATTGAAGAAGGAAACGATATAGACGCGATATTAAAAGGTATGGCTGAAGCTAAAGCATTAACAGGAAAAGGAAAACCAGTTTGTGTTTTATTAAAAACAGTAATGGGTAATGGTGTAGATTTTATGATGTACACACACGCTTGGCATGGTAAAGCACCTAGCGACGAGCAATTAGAAAATGCATTAGCTCAAAACCCAGCAACTTTAGGCGACTATTAACCTTCACAATTTACAAAGACAATGAAAACATACACATATACAGAAAAAAAAGATACAAGAAGCGGATTTGGAGCCGGATTAGCCGAACTTGGAAGAACAAACCCTAATGTTGTAGCTTTATGTGCTGATTTAATTGGTTCATTAAAAATGGACGAATTTATTAAAGAAAATCCAGAACGTTTTTTTCAAATTGGTATTGCTGAAGCAAACATGATGGGAATTGCTGCCGGATTAACTATTGGTGGTAAAATTCCATTTACAGGAACATTTGCTAACTTTTCTACAGGTCGTGTTTACGATCAAATTCGTCAGTCTATTGCATATTCAGATAAGAATGTAAAAATTTGTGCTTCTCACGCAGGTTTAACTTTAGGTGAAGATGGTGCAACTCACCAAATACTTGAAGATATTGGGTTAATGAAAATGTTACCTGGTATGACGGTTATTAATCCTTGCGATTACAACCAGACTAAAGCGGCAACTATTGCTATTGCAGAACACAAAGGACCTGTTTACTTACGTTTCGGTCGTCCGTCTGTGCCAATTTTCACACCTGCAGATCAGAAATTTGAAATTGGAAAAGCACTTCAATTAACAGAAGGTGCAGATGTTACTATTGTAGCCACCGGACATTTAGTATGGGAAGCTTTAGAAGCATCGAAAGCATTATACGAAAAAGGTATTTCTGCCGAAGTGATAGACATACATACAATTAAACCATTAGATGCTAAAGCTATTATAGATTCTGTTTCTAAAACAGGATGTATTGTTACTGCAGAAGAGCATAATATTATGGGCGGTTTAGGAGAAAGTGTTGCACGTGTATTAGCAACTAACAAACCTACACCACAAGAATTTGTAGGGACTAACGATACGTTTGGAGAATCGGGAACACCTGCTCAATTAATGGACAAATACGGTTTAAATGCAGAAGCAATTATTAAGGCTTGCGAAACCGTGATAAAAAGGAAATAATTTTAGTAGTTTCGCGTTTAATATAATTATTATTAAAAACGAAATTATGAAAAAATTAATCTTAATGCTTTTTGTGCTTGTTGGAACTATACAATTCACTATGGCACAATCAGGTTCAGGTTACGGTATAAAAGGAGGGCTTAACTATGGCTCGAATGGAAAACTAATTTCTAACACAGGAGATATTATAGCACACCCAGATCGAAACCTTGGTTTTAATCTGGGTGTTTTTGCGAAGTTTGGTAGCTGGTTTTATATTAAACCTGAGTTATTATATACCAATACTAGCAGTGAATACTCTAGTGGCAATAGTGGAGATTCTAAATTTAAAATTCAACAAATAGATTTACCTGTAAATGTGGGACTTCGCCTTATTGGTCCCTTAAGTATATTTGCAGGACCTTCGTTTCAATATAATTTATCCTCTAAATTAGACGGAAAAAAAGCAGAAGATGTTTACAACGAGATTACCACAGGTTACAATGTCGGTCTTGCTTTTAGCTTACGACGTTTTGCAATAGATTTGAGGTACGAAGGTGCTTTTAGCGCAAATCAGAATAATTTCCTTAATAATAACGGCGTAATGCTGGTAGTAGACTCCAGACCAGAGCAACTGATTCTAAATTTATCTATTAGAATTTAATTTAGTCTGCTTAATTTATAGGTATTTGTAGCAATTACATAGTTTAGAAGCGTATTTAATGCCAAATTATCAATTCATAACGACTTCGCGATTAAGCCCCAATCTGAGATAATATTTTTAGTAGTTTCGTGTTTATATTTATAAAAGGAATACTATGAAAAAAATAATGGCAATACTTTGTATTGTCTTTGCAACTATACAGCTTACTTCGGCACAAATGGGTACGGGGTTTGGTGTAAAAGGTGGTTTAAATTATAGCTCTAGTGGTAAATATTCGTCTACTAATGGAGAAAACATAGACCACTCCGACAAAAGCATGGGATTTAATATAGGTGTTTTTGGTAAATTTGGAACCAAAATCTATCTTAAACACGAAGTGCTTTTTACACAAACAAATCAGTCGTATAATGATGACGATTTTAAAGTTCAAAAAGTAGATTCTCCCGTTCTATTAGGAGTACAATTATATGGCCCTTTAGCCCTATTTGCCGGACCTTCTTTTCAATATATTCTTAATGCAAAATTAGACGGTAAAAAAGCAGAAGAGCGCAGTAGTAAAGATATTACTGTAGGTTTTAATATTGGTTTTGCCTATAATATAAATAGAATTGGTATCGATTTAAGATACGCCCAAGGATTTAATCCATACGAATTAGAGTTTAGAACAAATAGTGGTTCGAATGTAACTATAGATTCTAAACCCGAACAACTTATATTAAGTATTTCGTATAAACTTTAAACGCCGTTTATACGTCGTAAAAAAATCCGCTTTACGATATCGTAAAGCGGATTTTTTATACTCTTTATTTTTTCTATTTAATCTTCGTCCTGATTAGAAGCGGTCTCTGTCGGATCTAAATAATTAGGAATACCATTTGCTCCAATATCATTTGTAGGATCTCCATCGTTGTCTAAGTCCTCCCAAATAGTAGGTACATCATCGCCATCATCATCAATATCAATAATATTTGGCACTTCGTCTCCATCGGTATCATCATCACTAAAATCTCCGTTATTATTTAAATCTTCTAAGTATGAATATACACCATCGCTATCATGATCTAAATAAATAACACCTGGCGTTCTCAGTGTAAAAACAAGGCAAGAATACGCAGGGACTTTTGAAAGTGTTAAACTATAGTATCCTAATCCAGAAGGCATAATAATAGCGCCTATACCGTGTTTGTGGTAAGTTACCGTACCATCTCCATTTTCAGAATTACTTACAGATGTTTTAAATTCTATTGTTCCTTCTCTAAAACCATCTACTACTCCAAAATCAGATCCAACTGTAGACATATTTAAACCTACAGGAGTCACTGTACTATCAAATATAGTTCCGTCTAATAAAGTACCTGTATATTGCAAATATGCTCGATCTGTAAAATGAATCACATCGCCTTCACCTTCACGAACCATTAAGTAATACATGGTATAAATTAAATCCTCCTCTTCAGCATCGGCAACCTGCTTGGCTATTAATTCCGGACGCTGACTTAAAGGTATTTTATCGCTATTTTCACCAGCAATAGTATCTATAACCACCTGGAAACTATCATTTGCTTCGCTATACGGGTTATCGAAATCAAATTCGTCATAATTATAAAAGTGAGTATCTAAGTAAGCATCAATCGCCGCTTTATTTTCCTCATACACTTCTGTCCTATCTCTAGCTGGTACAACAACGACTTCATCATCGTCGTCATCATTTTTACATGTGAAAACCAATGCTGCTAATAAAATAGTTAAAGTGACTGTTCTTAATTTCATTATTGCTTATTTTTGGGGCGCAAGATACGATTTTAAATATAATTTTGCACAATTAGTTAATTGATGATTTTCACAAGTAAAGTATGCGAATAGATAAATATTTATGGTGCGTAAGATATTACAAAACAAGGAATATCGCGACAACAGCCTGTAAAAAAGGACATATAAAAGTTAATGGAGCTGTAGTAAAACCAAGTCGAGACGTATATCCTCAAGATAAAATTGAAGTTCGTAAAGACCAAGTAAATTACAGCCTGAAGGTTAACGATTTGCCTCCAAATCGAGTTGGTGCTAAATTAGTCGATCTTTATCGCGTAGATACCACGCCAAAAGAAGCATTTGCAGCGCAAGAACTTTTAAAATATGCTAAAGATTATTATCGCAAAAAAGGAACTGGACGCCCGACAAAAAAAGATCGTCGAGATATAGACGATTATCAGGACGACCAGAATGTAGAACCTACAGAAGACAATTAATCCGGCTTAACATTTAACTCCTATATTTAATTCTTAAAATGATAACGGGATAAAAAAACTCTCTTTATCTTTGATTAAATTTCAACGCACACATGGAAACGACTAAAAACATTATTTTAACTCACGATGAAATCAATCATAAAATTAAGCGTATCGCTTATCAGATTTATGAAAGTAACGTGTATGAAGAGGAAGTGATTTTAGCAGGTATTGATAGTAACGGCTATATCTTAGCTAAAAAACTAAAAACCATTTTAAGTAAAATTTCGCCTATAAAACCTATCCTTTGTAAAGTAATTATAGACAAGAAAAACCCTAGAAACGATATTAAAACTTCTTTAGACGTAGAAGACTACAAGAATAAGTCGATTGTTTTAATAGACGATGTTCTAAACTCGGGAACTGCTTTAATTTATGGTGTACGTTTCTTTTTAGATGTGCCTTTAAAACAGTTTAAAACAGCTGTTTTAGTAAATAGAAACCATAAGAAATATCCGGTTAAAGCCGATTTTAAAGGCATTTCTTTATCTACATCTTTAAATAACCATGTTACCGTAGATTTTGATAGCAAACAGTTTGAAGCGTATTTAGACTAAATGCGTCATAACCTCATCTAAGATAGTAAACTGCGTTTTCTTATCTACACTTATAGAAATATCTGCTTGATTATAATATGCAGCGCGCTCAAATAAGTGTTTCCCAATAAATTCTACCAATTCTTCGTCTGTATCAAAACGATTTAATAAAGGGCGTTTGGCACGTTCGTGCTTTAAACGTCCCACCAATTCGTTAATTCCCGCTTTAAAGTAAATCGAAGTGGATTTGCTATCGGCTTTAATAAGATCCATATTATTTGCATAGCAAGGCGTGCCACCTCCTAGAGCTAACACCACATCGTTTTGTTCCTCTAAAATCTCTTTAAGGTACTCGTGTTCTTTTTTTCTAAAATAAATTTCCCCTTTAACTTTAAAAAGTTCAGAAATAGATAATTCTTCTTTTTCTTCAATATAATGGTCTAAATCTATAAATGGGTAATTTAGTGTTTTGGCCAACTTTTTACCTAAAGTTGATTTCCCCGAGCCCATATATCCTATTAAAATTAAATTCATTTGAGGTGCTTTTTATTGATACTTAAAAACATACGTAATTGCACAGCAAAAAAACGAAAAAAAAATAAGAAACAGGCTTGGTTTTCTAAATAAAGGTGATATATTTGCACCCGCAATACGCAAACAAAAACAATGACCTGGTAGCTCAGTTGGTAGAGCATCTCCCTTTTAAGGAGAGGGTCCTGGGTTCGAGCCCCAGCCCGGTCACAACAAAAAAGGTTAAACACATTCGTTTAACCTTTTTTTATTTTTAAACCTCACTTTTTATAATGCGCACGTGGCGGAATTGGTAGACGCGTTGGCTTGAGGGGCCAGTGTCCGTTAAGGACGTGGAAGTTCGAATCTTCTCGTGCGCACTTTTAAATTATACGCTCTTTATTATTTTTTAAAATATTTTTTATTTTTTTTCGATAAAAAACACAATTTATAACACACTTATAATCAGCTTTGTTAACCTAAAATTAATCGTTATTTTAATGATTATAAGATTAAAAAAGCCATTAATTTTACGATTATATTAAAAATAGGTTGGTAGTTTAATAAAAGATAGTATCTTTGCACCCGCAATACGCAAACAAAAATAATGACCTGGTAGCTCAGTTGGTAGAGCATCTCCCTTTTAAGGAGAGGGTCCTGGGTTCGAGCCCCAGCCCGGTCACAACAAAAAAGGTTAAACATTATGTTTAACCTTTTTTTATGCGCTATAATTAAATAACTTCTATTTTATTGCATCAAGTCCTAAAGGTGTGAGATTTCAGATTTATGTAAATTTGTAGTTAATGTAAAAAGAAAGGGTGTTACATCTTTCTACTCTCGACTCCGCTCGCACACCCTAGAAGCGTATATTGTTATTAAGAAACCTACTCCAACAACAACTTATCGATAGTTTCTCTTACCGTATCACTATTCCAATTAGATGCTCCGGTTTTATCGATCACTATGCTTCCATCTCTACCTATTAATAGTGTTCTAGGTATAGAAGATGTATTTAAGGCCTGTGGAACTGCTGAAATGGGCTGATGCACCGGAATATTAAACTCTCGCTTTTCTAAAAAAGAGTTTATAACAGTTTTGTCTTCATTCGAAACAAACAAAAATTGAACATCGTCTTTATAATCCTTATGTAAGTTTACCAAACTTGGCATCTCTGCTATACATGGCGGACACCAAGTAGCCCAAAAATTAATAAGTACAACTTGACCTTTAGCCGATGTAAAATTGTAGGGTTCGCCATTTAAATTGGTTAATTTCCATTGATAGGTATCTAATTGTTCTTGATCGGATTTATCTTCTACAGCAGGAGCAAATAACGCTAATCCCTTTTGAAGAAAGACTTGTATAGGCTGTCTGGTCTGAGGAATTATTAGCAATACGATAAATACTGCAAAAATGACATTTGAAATTTTATTGTGTTTTGATTTTGACATTCTATATTATAAATTGATTAAAAAAAAGAAACGCATCCTCTTTAATAGACGATGCGTTTCAAATTTAATGACAAAATTCTACAATAATTAAGAATTCTGAATACTATTATATATACTAGTTCGCTGTAATTGTAACTTTAAGAACTGAATTTACTGCAGGATAAGTATAACCATCATTAACATTACTTAAAAGCATAACAGCGTTATTCTCTGCTACTCCTGTATCACTATCTAATTGATTTGTAACCGTGTTTGGTCCTATTGCAGGCTCCTCGTTTGTTTCGGTTCCGGCATCCCATAAATAAATACTACTTGTTACATCACCGCTAACAGCATCTCCATTAGAATTAAAAAGTGCAATACCGGCATCGGTTGTTCCAAAAAACACATCGTTTGTAGCTGCTAACATATTTACAAAAGATAAATGATCGCCTACTTGAGCTTCAAAAGTAAATGAATACGAACTTCCTGGTAAAATTGGTCCAGGACTACTATTCCCTACAGGAGTATTAAAAATAGCTCCTTCTGTAACACCTTCTAAACTTAAAATATTTGCTCCTAACAAAGCTGTATTTCCGTCTTCGGCTATGGCTTCTACACCGTTACCATAATCTACTGCACCTTCTGTAAACAACGGTTTGGTTCCATCATTATGTACAACCCAAACACCTGGAGATGCTGGATACGTTACACCTGTATGTTCTGCCGTATAAGTTCCTAAATTAGTAACATCGCCATCTTCAGCAATATTTTCAATCCCTTGTCCTAAATCTGGTTCGCCTTCAGTAAATAAAGGATTTTCACCTCCATGAACCACATAAACACCTGGAGAGAGTGGTGCAACTCTATCTCCTAAGCTTGTAGATAATGTAGCATCGGCTAAATCTTCAATACTAATTAAAAATTGGGTGCCCTCGATATGGTTTACAGTAACATTAATGATTTCGTTAACTTCTGGAAAATTGAAAGCTTCTCCGTTAGTAACGTTACTCATTAGTAAAACGTTTCCATTTTCTACAACACCAGTATTTGGGCCGGATTGATTGGTTACTGTGTTTGGTCCTACAGCAGGCTCTTCATTTACTTCTGTTCCTGCATCCCAAAGATACACTTGGTCTGTAACATCGCCAGAAATAGGATCTCCATTATCATCGTATAAAGCAATACCATCATTCCCTGGGCCAAAAAAGGCATCATTAGTTGCGGCTAGCATGGTTACGAAGGATAGGTGCTGACTTCTACCGGCATCTATAGTAAATTCGTATTTTTTTCCTGGGGTTGCAGGTCCTGGACTAGAATCTCCTGCAGGGGTATTAAATACTCCAGATTTTAAAAATGCCTGGATTGGCGCAATATTTTCTATAGTTACTGTAAACGAACTATCTGGTGTAGTGATGATATTAGAATTATCATCGTCACTAGAACATGACACACCTACTAAGCCTAAAAAGGCAACTCCTAAGATTATTTTCTTCATAATTTATCTCTATTTATAATATGTTTAATTATATCTGAAACAAATCTATAGGTTAAGCAAAACTTATTTTGTTAGCTATCTAACACAAACGAAAAAAGTTAAAAATTTATGCAACATTATTTAAAATACGGATTTCTTTTCTATAGAAATCTAGGTAACTCTCTTCTTTTAACTCGTTAAGCAGGATATTTAAGGTAGGTCTAGAAATGCCTATTAATGAAGCAATATCACTTTGAGTATAGTCATGACTAATTATGGTATCTCCTGTATTTGGACAAGGTGTGCCTGAATCTTCACATAATTCCGATAAAAATTCCTTTAAGCGTGTCTTCGAATCTTTAAATAATAAAAGCTGTAAACGTCTTTCTAGTTTCTTAAACTTTAAACCGATAAACTTATAGACTTTAAAACTGAAAGATTGATTATCGCGCATTAAGTCGTACATGGTTTCTACTCCAATAGGACAAATAGTAGTTGAATTGTCTAAGGACTGGGCAAACTCGTCGCGTTTTGTTTCGCCTAAGATGGCCTTTTCTCCAAAAAGCTCACCTCTAGACAATATGGCTTTAACCACTTCTGCACCATCCTCATTATAGTACCCGATTTTAACTTTGCCTTTTTCGATTAAAAATATTTTATTCGAAGAATCTTCTTCAAAATAGATATAGTCTTTCTTCTTATAACCAGAAAATAGATGTTCTTTTTTATAGGCCTTAAACTTATGCGGACATAACTTTCGAAATAAATTTACGTCTTCAAAAAACCAAAGTGTGCTCATAGTAACGGGTATAAAATGGATATTAGACATAGTCGCTATACAGGTATTATCCTTACTGACACCTTTTAAACAAAAAAAACTCCTAAGCAACCTTAGGAGTTTATATGAATTTTCAACTGGATTTAATTAAGCTGACGCATTTTCCTTTTTAATTAGGTTTAATGCAGATCCTTCTTTGTACCACGCAATCTGTGCGGCATTATATGTATGATCTGTTTTAATAACATCTTTAGTTCCATCTTTATGAACAAACTCGATAGTTAATTGCTTATCTGGAGCAAATTCATTTAAATCTAAGAAATTAATTACATCGTCTTCTTGAATTAAATCGTAATCTGATTCATTCGCAAACGTTAATCCTAACATCCCTTGTTTTTTAAGGTTTGTTTCGTGGATACGTGCAAAAGACTTCACTAAAACAGCAGCGACACCTAAATGGCGAGGTTCCATAGCCGCATGTTCACGAGACGATCCTTCTCCATAATTATGGTCTCCCACTACAATAGATTTAATACCTGCTGCTTTATAAGCACGAGCCGTATCTGGCACACCCTCAAAATCTCCAGTCAATTGATTTTTAACAAAGTTTGTTTTCTTATTGAATGCATTTACAGCCCCAATTAAACAGTTGTTAGAAATATTGTCTAGATGCCCACGGTAACGCAACCAAGGTCCCGCCATCGAGATATGATCGGTTGTACATTTTCCGAAAGCTTTTATTAATAATTTAGCACCGGTTATCGAATCACCAATTGGAGTAAAAGGTTCTAATAATTGTAAACGTTCAGAATCTGGATCTACAGATACTACAACATTGCTACCATCTTCGTCTGGAGCTAAATACCCATTGTCTTTAACTTCGAATCCTTTAGGAGGTAATTCCCATCCTGTTGGTTCATCGAACATCACTTCTTCTCCATCCTCATTAATTAACTTATCTGTTAACGGATTAAAGTCTAAGCGTCCTGCAATGGCAATGGCAGCAACCATTTCTGGAGACGCCACAAAAGCGTGCGTATTTGGATTTCCATCTGCACGCTTAGCAAAGTTTCTGTTAAACGAGTGGATGATACTATTTTTAGGTGCGTTTTTAGGATCGCTATATCTTGCCCACTGACCAATACATGGTCCGCAAGCATTTGTAAATATTGTAGCATCTAATTTCTCGAAAATTTCAAGAATCCCATCACGCTCTGTTGTATATCTTACTTTTTCAGAACCTGGATTAATACCAAATTCTGCTTTTGTTTTTAATTTTTTATCTAGAGCTTGTTGCGCTATAGATGATGCACGAGATAAATCTTCGTAAGACGAGTTTGTACACGACCCGATTAATCCCCATTCTACTTTTATTGGCCAATCGTTAGCTTTTGCTTTTTCAGTCATTTCTGCACCTACGGTAGTCGATAAATCCGGTGTAAATGGTCCGTTTAATAGTGGGCCTAATTCTGATAAATTAATCTCTATAACTTCATCAAAATATTGCTCAGGGTTAGCATACACTTCAGGATCTGCAGTTAGATACTCTTTTACTTCATTTGCAGCATCTGCAACATCGGCACGTTCTGTAGCACGTAAATAACGTTCCATAGACTCGTCGTAACCAAAAGTAGAGGTTGTTGCTCCAATTTCGGCTCCCATATTACAAATAGTCCCTTTTCCAGTACACGACATAGACGTTGCACCTTCACCAAAATATTCTACAATAGCACCTGTTCCTCCTTTAACGGTAAGAATTTCTGCTACTTTTAAAATAACATCTTTAGGCGCAGTCCAACCCGTAAGTTTTCCGGTTAACTTCACACCTATTAATTTAGGGAATTTTAATTCCCAAGCCATACCTGCCATAACATCTACAGCATCGGCACCACCTACTCCAATGGCTACCATTCCTAATCCACCGGCATTTACAGTGTGAGAATCGGTACCAATCATCATTCCTCCTGGGAATGCATAATTTTCTAAAACAACTTGATGAATAATACCTGCTCCTGGTTTCCAGAATCCGATACCATATTTATTAGACACCGATTCTAAAAATTTAAACACTTCGCTACTTACATCGTTTGCGTGTTTTAAATCTGTTGAAGCGCCTTCTTTAGCTTGAATTAAGTGATCGCAGTGTACCGTTGTTGGTACAGCTACATTATCTTTTCCGGCTTGCATAAATTGCAATAATGCCATTTGTGCCGTTGCATCCTGACAAGCGATACGATCTGGGGCGAAATCTACGTAATCTTTCCCTCTAACAAATGCTTTATTAGAAACCCCATCCCAGAGGTGAGAATATAAAATCTTTTCAGATAGTGTTAATGGTGTTCCTACTACCTCTCTTGCTTTGTCTACACGTTCAGAAATCTGACTGTAAACACTCTTAATCATGTCAATATCGAATGCCATATTTTTTATTGTTTTATTAAACTATTTTAGATTCTAATATACGAAATGTAAGATGACTATAAAAAAGTTTATATTATATAGAATGATTATAGGAAACATTTTAACTGTTAGAGCTAAAAACCAGAGTAATTCAGCCTTTTTAGCAATGAAATTAAGGTGTTTTGATAAAAAGAGACTTAAACTGAAATGCTCCACTTTAGAATGAAATACCTATTACAAATCATAAAAAAAGCCTGAATCTAAGATTCAGGCTTTAAATATATAATTAGTGTATGCTGTAAATTATACAGACAATAGCTTACTTGAAGGCTTAAATTTCGTTAAGTTGATACCTTCTACAGCTTCTTGGTATTCTGCTAAATTAGGTGTTCTACCTAAAATTGTAGATAATACCACAACTGGAGTTGAAGATAATAAAGACTCTCCTTTTTTCTCTCCAGAATCCTTAACCACACGTCCTTGGAATAAACGCGTTGATGTTGCCATTACTGTATCTCCTGGTTCTGCCTTTTCTTGGTTACCCATACAAAGGTTACACCCTGGACGCTCTAAATATAGCATGTTTTCGTATCCTGTACGCGCTACTGCTTTTGGATCGTTATCGTCGAATTCGAAACCAGAATATTTTTGTAATACTTCCCAGTCTCCTTCTGCTTTTAACTCGTCTACAATATTGTAAGTTGGAGGTGCTACTACTAGAGGAGCTTTAAACTCTACTTTACCTTTTTGCTTCTCAATGTTTTTTAACATCTGAGCTAATATTTTCATATCACCTTTATGTACCATACAAGAACCAACGAATCCTAAATCTACTTGCTTAGTTCCGCCGTAGAAAGATAATGGTCTAATCACATCGTGAGTATAACGTTTAGAAACATCGTCGTTATTTACATCTGGATCGGCAATCATTGGTTCAACGATTTGATCTAAATCAATTACAACTTCTGCTTCATATTTTGCATTAGCATCTGGTCTTAACGCTGGTTTAATTCCAGTTTTAAGCTCAGTGATTCTAGTTTCTGCTTTTTCAACAAGACCTTTAAGAACTTGACCTGCATTGTCCATTCCCTTATCAATCATGATTTGGATACGACCTTTTGCAATCTCTAAAGATTCAATTAAAGTATCGTCTTCAGAAATACAGATAGACGCCTTAGCCTTCATTTCTGCAGTCCAATCTGTAAATGTAAAAGCTTGATCGGCAGTTAATGTTCCAATATGAACCTCGATGATTCGTCCTTGGAATACGTTTTCACCACCAAATTGCTTTAACATTTGTTGTTGCGTTGCGTGTACCACATCACGGAAATCCATATACGATTTCATTTCACCTTTAAAGGTTACTTTAACCGACTGTGGAATTGGCATAGAAGCCTCACCTGTAGCTAATGCTAAAGCCACGGTTCCTGAATCTGCTCCGAAAGCCACACCTTTAGACATACGTGTATGAGAATCTCCACCAATAATAATGTCCCAATCTCCTACTGTAATATCGTTAAGTACTTTATGAATAACATCTGTCATTGGGAAATATTTCCCTTTAGGATCACGACCAGTAATTAAACCAAAGTCGTTCATAAAGCGCATTAATCTTGGGATGTTCGCTTTAGATTTATTATCCCATACAGACGCTGTATGACATCCTGATTGGTAAGCTCCATCTACAATTGGAGAAATTACTGTCGCAGCCATCATTTCTAATTCTTGAGAAGTCATTAAACCTGTAGTATCTTGAGACCCTACAATATTAACTTCTACACGAACGTCTGAACCTGCATGTAATACTTTCCCTGGCGTTGTTCCTACGGCATTTTTGTTGAATATTTTTTCAACAGCTGTAAGTCCTTGTCCTTCAATAGAAATTTCTTTTGATGGTGCATATACTGGCACAACATCTACCCCTAATATTTTAGAAGCAACGGTTTGTAATTTCTTACCGAATACCACAGCGTAAGATCCACCTGCTTTCATAAACTCCATTTTTTGTGGTGTAAATGCTGCAGAAATATCTTTTAATACGGTATCGCCGTTATATAATTTTTTCTCTTTTGTATTAATAGTAAGTACCGTTCCTGTTGCAACAGAATACTCTTCTTTTAAGATAGGTTCTCCTTCTTCGTCACGAATCGTGTTTCCGTCTGCATCTTTTTGTTGCACCCAGTTTTTAAGATCTAAACCAATACCTCCTGTTACACCAACTGTAGTTAAGAAAATTGGTGAAATTCCGTTTGTTCCAGCAATTACTGGTGCAATATTAATAAATGGTACATACGGGCTAGCTTTAATACCAGTCCATAATGCCACGTTGTTTACACCAGACATTCTAGAAGACCCAACACCCATTGTTCCTTTTTCAGCAATTAACATCACACGTTTATCTGGATGTTGTGCTTGTAAGGCTTTTAATTCTGCTTGTTGTTCTTTATTGTGTTCGAATAAACACTGACCGTGTAATTCTCTATCTGAACGCGAGTGTGCATCACCACCTGGAGATAATAAATCTGTTGAAATATCACCAACTCCTGCGATAAATGTTACTACGTCTATTTTTTCGTCTATTTCTGGAAGTTTAGTAAAAAATTCTGCTTTCGCATAACTTTCTAATAAGTCTTTAGCTACCGCATTTCCGTCTTTGTATGCTTTTTCTAAACGTGCAGTATCCGCATCGTAAAGAAATACTTGTGTTTTTAAAACTTCGGCCGCTTCTTTCGCTAAGGTAGCATCAGAACCTAAAGCTAAATCTAATAATACTTCTATTGAAGGTCCACCCTTCATGTGAGATAATTGTTCTAAAGCAAAAGCAGGAGTAATTTCTTTAACTACAGAATCACCAAGGATAATTTCTTTTAAAAACTTAGCTTTTACAATAGCAGCCGCAGTTGTTCCAGGCAACACATTATAGATAAAAAAGTTAAGAGAATCTTCTCTATACTCGTTATCTAGATCTTTAATCTGTGCAATGATTTCACTTAATAATTCAGCACCATCAATTGGCTTTGGATGAAGCCCCTGACCTTTACGATCTTCTATCTCCTTAATGTAATCTTTATAGGTAGTCATAAACAATAATTTATTTGTCAATATTTAGATTCGTGTACGTTTATTCTATAGCAATAGCTGTTACAAGTGTTTAAAATTTTGATATTAAAAACAACTTAATAACAAGCGGTGCGCAAACGATATAATAATTTCAATCTGAAAGCACTTTTATCACGTCTAAAATCAATATACACCAAACGTTTGTCCGCTTTTTTTTAAAACTTTGCAAACATAAAAAATTTAATGCAAAGTTTTGAAAAGAAAGACTCTAATACAATCATATATGATATTAATTTGTTATAGTATCATCAGATTTTAACATAATCACTTTTATATTCAATAATTATTACTAAATCTGATTTTTTGCTAAAAGTTTATTAGGAATTTAATTTTTTATTGCGAATATCTTACTTTATAACCAATCTAAATAACAGTTCCATAATTCTCGTTTCCGACAACACAATTTTGGATGAAATAGACGGTAAAATTAGTAAGTTTTGGAACAATTTAAGGGCATTTAAAACAGACTTTTAATTATATTTTCTTCTGAAATACCTTCAGCTTCTGCCTTGTAGTTTCTAATAATTCGGTGTCTAAGAATACCGAAGGCTACAGCCTGAACATCTTCTATATCTGGAGAGAATTTCCCGCGTACTACGGCATGTGTTTTCGCTGCTAAAATTAAGTTTTGAGAAGCTCGAGGTCCAGCACCCCAGTCTAGGTAGTTTTTAACTAAATCTGGTGCCGCATCTGAATTTGGTCGCGTTTTACCAACCATAGTGACGGCATACTCTATAACATTATCTGCAACAGGTACACGTCGGATTAACTTTTGAAAGTCGACAATTTCATTCGCATTAAACAACGGGTTTACCGTTATAACTCTATCTGAAGTGGTTGCTTTTACAACATCTACTTCTTCTTGAAAAGTAGGATAATCTAAATAAATAGCAAACATAAACCGGTCTAATTGCGCTTCTGGCAAAGGATAGGTTCCCTCTTGTTCTATTGGGTTTTGTGTTGCTAAAACAAAATACGGAAGATTCAATTTATAATGTTGTCCCGAAACAGTGACCGAACGCTCTTGCATAGCTTCTAACAAGGCTGCTTGCGTTTTTGGAGGTGTTCTGTTTATTTCGTCTGCTAGAATAATATTAGAAAATATAGGTCCTTTAATAAATTTAAAGTTTCTGCTTTCGTCTAAGATTTCACTTCCAAGAATATCACTAGGCATTAAATCTGGAGTAAACTGTATACGTTTAAAATCTAAACCTAAAGCCTGAGAAATGGTATTTACCATTAAAGTTTTGGCCAATCCAGGTACACCAATTAATAAGGCGTGACCACCAGAAAAAATAGAAATTAAAATTTGCTCGACCACCTGATCTTGACCAATTATGATCTTAGAGATTTCGGTTTTTAAAGCACTAAATTTTTTAACAAATTTTTCTACAGAAGCAACGTCAGACATTCCTTATTTTTTTAACCAGTTACTCGCAAATTCGCAATCTCTATAATCGCCACTTATTTTAATATAGGTGTCGGAAATCGTTTCTTTTTGCCATTTTTCAATTGCTCTTAAACGTTTTTCATCTAAAGCAATTTCTTTAATCTTAAGGTAATCTTGCGCATAATTTGCAACATGCTCGTCTACACGATCTGAAACCATAAGTAACTTGAATTTTATTTTTCCAGTACGGTCTTGATCTTTTAAGACTAAACTAATTTCTTCGTCTTTTAAATTTTGGATTTGCCCGTATAACTCGGTATCCATTTTAGTTAACTCAAAATTATAATCTTGCGTCTGACCATTAATTAATTGTCCGCCGTCGTATTTCGTCTCCTTTTCATCACTATACTTCTTCGCTGCTTCTGCAAAGGTGATTTCTCCACTTACAAGTTCTTCTCTAACTTTATCTATTTTCTCTTTAGCCTTTTTTATTTCTTCATCAGACACTTTTGGCATTAATAAAACGTGACGTACGTCGTATTCTTGACCTCTAATTTTTTCTAAATAAATAATATGATAACCATATTCGGTAGGAAACGGATCTGAAATTTCACCTTCTTTTAATGAAAAAGCAACTTGTCTAAACTCTTTTACCATTTTAGGTTGCTTACGGTTTAATGTATATAAACCACCATTTGCTACAGAGGCTTTATCGTCTGTATATAACACCACTTTAGATCTAAAACTCGCACCATTCTCGATCACATCGGCTTTCATTTCTTTTAAACGATCTATTACTTTTTGCTTTTCTTCTTCGGTAACTTCTGGCTCTACAACAATTTGTGCCACACGTAATTCTGTACCAAATGTAGGACGTTCGTCTTCTGGAATACCATTAAAAAAGTCACGTACTTCTTCTGGTGTAATTTCTATATCCGCTACAATTTTTTGTTGCATTTCTTGAGCTAACTTCTGGTTTTTGTTAATCTCAAACATTTCGTCTCTAAAACTCTTTTCGTCTTCCTTATTATACAATTTTAATAAGGCATCCATAGAACCATTTGTTTGCTGTAAAAACTGTTGGATTTGTTGATCCACAAAGGAATAAATTTCCATATCATTCACGACAATACTATCCTGAATAGCTTGGTGAGAATATAATTTATCTTCAAGAAGTTTTCCAAACAATTCACATTCGGTAAAATCGTCTGTATTTACACCTTGAGCTTTTAATTGCAATACGGTATTATCTACATCCGATTCAAGAACAATATAATCTCCAATTACAGCAGCAACGCCATCAATTTTTCGCGCTCCTGGAGACACTACAGAATCTATAGCCCTTATAGTTTCCTCCACATCTTTGGTTTCGGCAACTTCTTTAACTTCGACAACTTCGTCTGGAATAATTTCTTGTGCAAACACTCCATTTACACAAAGAATAAAGCTTAAAAAGAAAGCTTGTTTTAGGTTAATTATAAATTTCAAATTGTTTGTTCTTAATTGCATCTTTTGTAATATCTTTTTCTAAATCTCGAATGAGCTCTAATTTTCTTTTATTAATCACGATTTGATCGATAGTGGGTTTAACGTACTCCAATGGGGCTGTGCTACCTCGCAATAAAACATCGTTAATATGCATCAAATATACTCCTAATGAATCTTTGAGTTGTATAAAATTAGATTTTTTTAACAGTTGCTCTTTGTTTTCGGCAGAAACCACTGGAATCTTGCTTAAAACCTGACTTACTTTTATCCAAATCGAGTCGTTTAAAGCATAAGATTTAAACTGAATTGAAATTGAATCTAGTTCTCTTTTATCTTCGGAATTGAATCGTTTAAACTTGGATTGAATGTCTTTAAAATCCAATCTGTTGTCGTTTACATTAATGTAGCGAAATTTGATTAAGTCTTCGTTTAACTTAAAGGCTTCTATATTCGCATTATAATAGCGTTCGGCTTCACTAATAGAAACCGAGGTATCAATACTGCGCTGTACTAAAGCTTCTAAATATGCCTTGGAATATAAATCTTTTTGATACTGATTAACTAAACGTTTAAAGTTGTCTAATTTGGTCTCGTTTAAGTTCCGTTTAGCACCATCTACCAACAACTCTTGAGTTGCCCATCGGGTAATAAAATTCTGAACAAAAACGGTACTATCCTCCTTAGATGTGCCATCGAAAACCAATCCTTCAATATCTTCTTGATACAAGAAAGAGTCGTTAACACGAGCGACTGGAATGCGCGTATCTTCGGTTTTAAAAAGCTGACAAGACGTCAAACTTAGTAATACGAATACTATTATAATTCTTATCTTCAATTATTGATTGTTAATGTCGTTTCTTATCTTGGTTAGCACGCTTTCGTCCACTGTAACGGTATATTTTGCGTGTAATTCTTGCATCCAAAGATCCTCTTTTTCGGTTTGAAAATCGTTAATCACACTACCTTTAGCTTCTTCGAAAGATTTTAAAGTTTTTGGAAGCACCTGTTTAACTTTGGCTACAATATAACCATCATTAAATTCGTAAATACTAGAGACTCCAGTTTTATATTCAAAATTCTCTGGAAGACTTTGGTGATTTTTCTCTAAAATTCCTGTTGTAAAAATAACATGAATTTCGTCGTTTACATTAAATTTAGCTTTAATATCTTCTAAAGGTACATCCTTTTTTAATAGTCTAGCTGTTTTTTTAATGACCTTTCTATCTACAGAAGCCCCCACTATGGCGTCTACACGCATGTTCCAGCTGTAATTTTCTTTATGCGTTTCGTAATATTCCTGCACAGCAACTGTATCGGTATTCCCAGCATTCCAGATTTCCGTTTCCATTAAATCGAAGAGTAATAAACCATCTCTATACTCGCCAACAATATTGGCAAATTCTGAGTTTTCGTTTTCCAAATTGGCTTCCTGATAGGATTTTAATTCTTTCTCTAAAAACGTATTATAATTTATTTCGACTATTTTTTCGAAAGATACTTTATCTGAAAACAGATTTTGACGTTTTACCATGTAATCGCCAAAGTCTTTATACGTATACACGTGCTCGCCTAACTTAAATAACTCGTTTTCTGCTTTAAACTTAGAAGGCAATTCCCAAGTGTTAGTATAGTATGTTTTATTTAAAATCTTAACAAAATAAGGTATTGCAGGCTGTTCTTCGGCTATATTATACGCCTTTTTTAATTTTTGAATACGACTCTCGTCTATGCGTTCCGACCTACTATCTTTCTTCACTTTATCTTCTAACTCCTCCTTAATTTCGGAAAAAGGAGGGACTGGTTTTTTCTCTAATAATTTAACAATATGCCATCCAAAATCGGTTTTAAACGGTTTTGAGTATTGATCGACTAATACCAAATTAAACGCTTCTGTTTCAAATTCGCTAGAAGATATTTGTCCCATAGAAAATGGTGCTAATTCCCCTCCTTGATTGGCCGAATTTTTATCTTCTGAGAACTGCTTGGCTAAACTTTCAAAACTTTCGCCTTGGGTTAGTTTCTTGTAAATTTCGTTAATCCGTACTTCTGGTTGAGAAATGGTATCGCCTTTAGCGTTTTTGACAATCATAATATGCGCCACTTTTACGGTACCTCGCGACGGACGTTTATCTAAAACCTGAACCACGTGATATCCAAAACGTGTTCTAAATGGTTGCGACACATCGCCTACTTGAGTGTTGTAAGCCGCATTCTCAAAACTATACACCATTTTAAAAGCTGAGAAATATCCTAGATCTTCGGCAAAGATTTCTTTACCATCGTGAACATCTTTCTGCACTTTATCGAACCCCTCGCCTATTAAGCGATTTCTTAGCTTTACGATTTCCATATACGCCGCTAATGTATCTTTTGGCGCCGCATTGGCATCGACCTTTACAAGAATATGTCTGGCTTTAACGTCTGTTTTTAATCGAGTATATGCTTCTTCGACTAATTCTTCCGTTACTGCATTATCGACTAAATAGTTTTGTGCAAGCTGATTTCTATAGGATAATAATTCCTTTTTATAAGCAGGTTTTTCGTCTAACTTTAACGCTTTGGCCTCGGCAAGTTTTAACTTATAATTAATGAATAATTGCAGATAAGCATCTACATCCTTCTGAGATTCGTCTTTAACTAAGTCTAAGTTCTTATTATAAACTCTTAAAAATTCAGAAGCATATACTGGAGAGTCATCTACCGAAAAAAGTATATCGTCTGAAGTTATTTGTGCCGTACCTACAACTGAAACGGTAAGCAATAGCAACATAAAAACGGATTTCAATTTCATTATTAAAAATTTAATGTGAGCAAAAGTAATAATATAAAGCCACAATACAAGTTGCTTTAACAAACGGTATTAAGATAACTTTAGTATTTTAAAGTCACCTATACGTTAAAGATTGTTATAACATCGCTTTCGCTTTCTTATTGCTTTACTAAATATTTTCGTCTTAAAAATACGCGCTCTTAAAATTTAAACATAAAACAACATACAATAATAGCATGAGCAACTTGAATCTGAAAATGGAATGTGTACTTTTGATGAAATTTTAACACATGCGACAATTAAAACTAATTTGGGATTTTCGTGGACCTCAGGCTTTAAAAACAGCCGAACATCATGAGGTGCACTTGAAGGAATATATTAAAAACGAAAACTTAGATATTTCGATTACTGGTTTTGCTGCAATTACCGATATGCACGCCATTGCATATTTGGTTGTAGACGAGTTAGACATGAAACCGATACGGGATGCTTTAAAGCCACATCGTGGCCAAGTCTACCTATCAGAATCATAAAAAATGGGATATAAATTTATTTTATTTTCATACTTAAACTTTACGCTTTATAATTACATTTGCTACTCGATATTTTAAGTGCCCATATACTATGTTAAACGATAGACGAACAACAAATTTCCTCCTACTTATTATAGTAATACCTTTAGTATTCTATTTACTAAATATACTATCCTTTATTTTTGTGCCTCTTATTTTTTCCATGTTTATTGCGTTACTTTTTTTACCAATAATGCGATGGTTAACAAAGCGAAATTTACCTAGAACGGTAAGCATTATTGTTATTATACTTATTATCCTTGTCTTTTTTAAATTACTAGGGTATTTGGTGCATTTATCGAGTAGGGAAATCTTATCCACTAGCGATGCATTTCTTATTAAGGCCGAAGAAAAAATAAAACTTTTAATATCGAGTTTAGAAAACTTCTTTGGGACAGATTTACTAAAAGATAACATTAGTATATCTAAACAATTATTTGACAAAGAAACCCTTGTTAGTAATTTTGGTCCGACACTAAATTTCCTGCGGTCGACCATTACTATGATGTTAATGACTGCTTTTTTTGTGGTTCTATGGCTAGCAGAATCGATTAACGTTCACAACGTATTAAATCGTACTATTTTAAAACAAAAACATACGTCGATAAAAACCTTCTTGAAAATTGAAAAGGATTTAATACAATTTATAAAAGTAAAAGTATTTGTAAGTTTAATGACTGGTATTTTTACCGGTTTAGCGTGCTTCGCTTTTGATGTTAGCTTTCCTATATTTTGGGGATTATTTGCTTTTATCATCAACTTTATTCAAATGGTAGGCTCTTTTGTAACCGTAATATTCTTATCTATTTTCGCGTTTGTAGAAATAGAAGTCACGAGTACTTTAGTATTCTTTATTATGTGTATTACAGGAACTCAAGTGTTGTTTGGAACTATTTTAGAACCTGTATTTATGGGAAAATCATTCTCTATTAATATTATAACCGTTTTAGTAATGCTAATGCTTTGGGGCTTTATTTGGGGTATTCCTGGATTAATTATGGCTATTCCAATTACAGTATTTGTGAAAATAATTTTAGAACAGTTTCCTAGCACCAAGCTTATTGCTGGCCTGCTATCTAAGGGCTAGCTAAAATTTAGCATTAGACAGCACCAATAGAGTTGAAAGGAGCTCAATCTTTTGACACTGCTAGCGTCTCCTTGTATTTACTCAAAAAATCCTTGGCCGTATATGGCATATCAAATACCTAAAACACCGCATTTAGCTATCTCTTTAGCCTTGGATTGCACTAATCATACTTCTTATTTACAAGTGTACTCATAAAAAAACTCCAATTAAAACTAAAGCAGTTTCAATTGGAGTTTATATATTAAAGTAAGAATCACGTCTTACATAATCTATCTTGAATAATTTGGAGATTCTTTTGTAATGGTTACATCATGTGGGTGACTTTCGTTAATTCCACTCGCTGTAATTTTCACAAAACGACCTGTTTCTTTTAAGGTTTCAATATCTTTAGAACCACAGTACCCCATACCAGCGCGTAAACCTCCTACAAACTGATGAATACTTTCAAACAATTCACCTTTATAATCTACACGACCAACAATACCTTCTGGTACTAATTTTTTAATATCGTCTTCTACATCTTGGAAATAACGGTCTTTACTACCTTCTTTCATGGCTTCTACAGAACCCATGCCTCGGTAAGACTTAAACTTTCTTCCTTCGAAAATAATAGTTTCTCCAGGAGATTCTTTCGTACCTGCCAATAAAGAACCTAACATTACCGTATCTGCTCCAGCTGCAATAGCTTTAGGAATATCTCCCGTATAACGAATACCTCCATCTGCAATTACAGGAACACCAGAACCTTTTATGGCTGCAGCTACTTCTAATACTGCAGAAAACTGAGGGAATCCAACTCCTGCAACCACACGTGTAGTACAAATTGAACCTGGACCTATTCCTACTTTTACTGCATCTGCTCCTGCTTCTACTAAATATTTAGCCGCCGCTGCTGTAGCAATATTTCCAACAACAACATCTAAATCAGGGAATTTTGCTTTCACTTCTTTTAGCACATTTACCACACCTTTAGTATGACCGTGCGCCGTGTCTATAATAATAGCATCGACACCAGCTTTATATAATGCTTCGGCACGCTCTACAGCATCTCCGGTTACTCCAATTGCTGCAGCAACACGTAAACGTCCGTAAGTATCTTTATTCGCGTTTGGTTTTTGTGTAAGTTTTGTAATATCTCTAAATGTAATTAATCCGATTAAGTTATAATCTGCATCTACTACAGGTAGTTTTTCAATTTTCTTTTCTTGTAAAATAACTTCAGCATCTTTTAAAGACGTTCCTTCTGCCGCTGTTACAAGATTTTTAGACGTCATAATTTCAACAATCGGGCGATTGTTTTTATGTTCGAAACGTAAATCTCTGTTGGTTACGATACCTTTTAATTTACCGTCTTCATCTACAATCGGAATTCCTCCAATGCTATGTTCCTTCATGCTATTTTTAGCATCAATAACTTTAGCCGTTAAAGGTAACGTCACAGGATCGATAATCATTCCGCTTTCTGCACGCTTAACTTTACGTACTTCCTGAGCTTGCTGTGTAATCGTCATGTTTTTATGCAACACACCAATACCACCTTCTCTAGCCATAGCAATAGCCATAGCACTTTCTGTAACAGTATCCATTGCTGCAGAAATTATGGGTACATTAATTGTAATGTTTCGTGTAAATTTTGTCTGAATGTTTACCTCTCTTGGTAAAATTTCGGAAAATGCAGGAACTAATAAGACGTCGTCGTAGGTTAGTCCTTCTCCTAGAATTTTGTTTTCGTGTGCTGTCATGTTGCAATTAAGATGTAATTGCGTGCAAATATACGTTTTTTAATAGTAAGTTTTAATTGAAATCGCCTATTTTTAATCTAAAGATTTACAATAAGGCAAAAGCACATTTACAGCATAGAGATATCTGTCCTCTGCATTTTTTAAATCACCTGTAAATTCCAATTCGTTTGGCACAAACACCCCATAAATCCCGTTTCCTTTAGAAATTTCAGAAATCTGTTCTAAACTTTTCGCATCCATAATGCTGTAAACAGACTCTACCCATTCATATTGTTCACGATGAAGCATTTCTAAATCCCAAGTTTCGGCAGCTTCACCTTTAAGAACCTCATCGGCTCCCAAAACATTTTTTAAATATGGTAATGCGTTTTTAAAAACAACTTCACTCCCAATATTGGTATAATAAATAGTAGATTTTTTCACAAAATACTTATAAGGAAAAACGCCTATTTTGCTTAATTTATCAGAAATGAATCCGGCCATTATTATCCAATGTATTTCATTCCCTTTTTGTTTAAGTTCTTGCTCAATCCATCGATAAAATCCCAATCGCTGTCCAACACTTGTATAGGCTTCGGAATTTAAATGAGACAAATTATAAGCATTTGCGTTTTGCCAAGTAATCGAATTCTGTTTTCTATCCTTCGTTAACCATTCTCCCAAAATTAAGCTATCTCGTTTGGTTTCCTTTTGATAGGCTTTTAAATTTTTCCATTCTTTAGCAAACATAACCTGGCAACTTAAACATAATAAGACGAAGTAAAATGATTTCATAGTTTCAAATTTACAGGACAAGATAAAGTTAAGAATTTGGCTTTACAAACCTCTTATTTTATCTTTAAATGGTAAGATCCATTTTTTATGCTTAAAAGATTCTTTTTGCTGATATAAATCGACACTAGAATCTATAAACGGCGCAGGAGCTCTCCCATTTAAAGACACCATACTTTCGGCATACACCTCAACCTGATTATAACCTTGACGTTTATAATGGTCTCCCAGATAATGCGCATATTCTAATATAAAATCAGGCTGAAAACTCATTTGCTGTTCTTGTCGTGGGGTTAAAAACTCCGAATTATCGATTAGACATTCCTCCCCAGTTTCCGAATCTATAACTCTAAACTCCGTGACTCCCGATTTTTCGATTAAAGACGTACGCCAAGAGAATAAATACCCTTCTCCCGTCCAAAACAATTCGCCTTCGTATAACATATAACGTAAGGGAAACAACAGTTGAAACACAAAGAATAATCCAACAATAAATATGGGTAAGGGCGTACTGTATTGAAAATCCTTTGTCATTTTTAGTGCAGAAGACAAATGTAGACCGTTGCGAATGGGCGACAAAAATGTTCTTAGCGTTAAAAGTCCTTTTTGATGCCATTGCGAAGAGAAAAATATTGGAGCGCAAAAAACAAGTATTAACGGAAACATCCCTAGTGGAAATAAAGCCTGGGAGAATAGCTGATTCGCCACCAGTAAAAGAAAAGAGATTAAGCGCGTGCGTTTATAGAGTAACAGAAAAGGAATGGCTAATTCAAAAATCATAAAACTCCAACTCACGACATAATGAAACCAGCTTGCTTGCAATATGGACGGACCAATAAATGGAATGTTAGTACTTGTAGATAACCATAACTCTAAAGGCATGGCATGGTATAACCAATCGGAATTTAATTTTGCTAAACCTGAGTACAAGAAAACGATAAAAAATAAAAATTTCACACTGTCTACACACCATTTTGGAATGGTACGATAGGATCGTCTCGTAAACAAAGAATCGACAGAAAAGGATGCACTGGCCGGTAAAAAAACCATTAAAAAACTCAAAATCATTATGAAATAAGACGCCGATTGATACATTGTTTTATCCATAAATTGAATATACGTATAACTTAAAAAGAAGGTAATTATAGAAATACGATACTTAAAGCCAAAAGCCACAAAGACGGATGAAATGGCACAAATTGCAAACAAAGCGTAGGTATAGAAACCAAAAGGTCTTACCCATTCGAAACCATAAAATGTAAAATGAAATTTTGGTTCTAAATACAAAGATTCTATCCAGCCTTTCTGCCAAAAAATAATTAAGCTTATACACATTAAAAGTCCAAAACACACGCGGAACACCACTAAAGGTGCCGGACTTGTTGTTTTTAGAAAATATGTATTTAAATTCATCTTAAAAGATTAGAAGTGTTTTTGACTGCATTTACAATATAACTTCGCGTACTATAAATGTTAGGTATTCCTTCAAATTTCTAAATATTTTTTAGGATAGATAAACAAAACACGGAATAATTATAAAATAATTCTTGATATGTCATATGTAACAGACATTAAATCGCCTCATAGAACTCATTTTAAACACCTTAAAATCAAAACATTTCTTTTTTTTAATTATAACATCTTTCCTAATGTATCGGGAACAGCTCTTATTATCCGCCTTGACCTCGATTAAATCACGTATTGTTGAGCACATTTCACATTCATTCCGCTAATTAAAAAAATAAACACCAATTTCTACTCGTTTATTAAACTTTTCGAAATTGGTGTTTCTTTAATAGTAATAGAATTTATCGTCTTCCGCCACCACTACGAGAACTACCTCCCCGTGGTTGTCGACTGCCACTAACATTCATTCTCTGTCCTGCAAAACTTCCAAATTTATAGGTGAAGTTTAACATAAAATATTGTTCTAAAATATTGCTTTCAACGTCCTGAATATAGGTTTCTGTTACCGAGCGTCGGTAGCCATTATTCTTGCCTAGCATATCGTAACCGACAAGAGTTAGAGTTGCTTTATTGTCCCATAACTCGATACCCAAACCTGCATTCCAGAAAACGGCATCACCATCAAATTCATCTCCAACACGACTATTATAACGGTATGAGACTTTATTTGTTAAGAATACATTTTTAAGAAAAAATATAGATGCTTCAAAGTTCACGTCTTGAACAAAGTATTTATTATCGGTAAAATCGTCGGTATCATAAACAATATCGGTTGATGAATAACTGTAAGATGCGCTAAGATCTAATTTATCATCGTACGAATATTTAAACGAAATAGATGGTCTTATATTCGTGGTTTTACCTGAAAACTCGATCCCATTTTGTATCGATAACGAGTTTTTGTAAGAACCATTCAATCGTCCATTAATATTCATATTTGTTTTCTTACTATAAAATGATTTAGAAACAGCGACGTTTCCTGTGTAAAAATAATCCCCATCAATATTATCGTAAGTCGTATACTTAATTAAATCTTCGTCTGTAATTGTTGAGCTAATAATTTTATCTTGAACAAAGTTAGCTCTAAGATTTCCCGTAATGTTAATATTATTGTAAGCTAGGTTATTCTGATATTGAAAATTTATATTATGATTTACCTCGGGTTCTAAAAACGGGTTACCAATAAGAATATGAGTGATATTACTTTCGTCTAAAACGGGTTGTAACTGACTTACAGATGGCAAATTAACACTCTGATTATAATCTAGATTAATATTCTTATAACCATTCTCATCACGGTATCGAATTCGTCCTGAATAGGTTGCATACTCAAAATCTGCTTTAAAATCGCGAGCTTCAACCAATTTATCTGTATAGTTTCTATAGGTATTTGTATAACCTCCTTCTAGTTCGAAACGGAAATCACGATACTCGTAGCGTAATCTTAAAGCAGGTCTAATTGTTGTGGTCGTGTATTTACTATCTGAACTTAAAATGTCGTTAAAATTGCTGTAAGCGTCTTCATCTTCATCAAAGTCGTAAATAAGTTTTTCATTTTCTTGAGAATTTACACTAGCCGTATATCTAGGCATAATTCTAAAATTAGTAAACAATTCCTTACTCCAAAATACGCGTAACCCAATATTACTACTGTAAGTATCTGTATTATTTATTTGATCTTGAATAATAGTTGCATTTTGTCTTTCGATATAATTTTCGGAATAACTCTTACTATCGGAATTTCCCTTAGCAAAATCGGTACTGATTGCCATGTTTAGATAATCTCTTTTCCCTGTAACCGTGGTTACGCCAAACTCATTATTAATATTATAGTTATCGGATTGAGATTGATTTTCGGAATAATAATCGCTAACTAAATCGCCGTTGGTATACTCTGACTTTTTAGTAGTTAACGAGCCAGATTCTGAACTGCTAGTATTTACATTGATATCGTTAGATATCTGAACCTTATTGTTAGACAATTTATTTTTTGGAGGAATAATAAATTTTAAGTCACCTCCTGCTTTATGGTTATCTGAATCGCTAATGCTTTTAGTTTCAGAATCGGTAATATAATTGAAATCGGGTAAAAAATTCTCGGTATGACTTATTTGTTCCCTATTATTACTTTGAGCACTATATCTGTAATTACCATTAATACGTGTTTCATTCCATTTTCCTTTGCTAAAATTAGCACCGACAAAATCCGATTCTATTTCACCATTACTCGTATCTGTATCCGGGAGGGCGTTAAAACCTCTAGTCATATTAATATTGTTAGTTCCTCCGATAAGTCCTATTTGTTTCCCTTCAATTAATTTAAAAATATTGGCATTGGCTTGGTATTTATCATCGGTTCCATATCCCACTTTAACATCTCCAAAAGTGGCTCTATTTTTTCCTTTTTTAATGGTAAGGTTTATTTCTTTGGTCCCAGAATCCGATTCCTCTCCAGTAAATTTCTGATTATTGGTTTTGTAATCTGTAACCTGAACTTTACTAATAACATTACTCGGTAGATTTTTTAATGCAATCTCTCCGTTTTTTTCGCCAAAAAAGGCCATCCCATCTACGTTTATGGCTTCCACCTCTATACCGTTCATGGTAATATTTCCATCGGTATCTATTTCAATCCCAGGAAGCTTTTTTAGTAAGTCTTCGGCTTTATCGTTTGGTAAAGTTTTAAAACTGTCGGCATTATACTCTATAGTATCCTTCTTAATTAATACCGGAGGAGCTTGCGCAATAATGGACACCACATTTAATTCTTCGACTTGTTCTTCTATAGTGACAACACCCACATTTAATTCTTTACCAGTAGGCACAGTAATATCCTGCGTGTAAGGCTTGTATCCCATATAAGCAATATTAAGAATCGCTTTAGAATCGTCTTCTGTATTTACTGGAAATGAGAATTCACCATCTTTATTAGTAATCCCGTAGGATATGGGAATACTGTCTTGTATACTTTGCAGATATACGGTGGCACCTTCTAAGGCGGTTAAGTCTTTATCTTTTACAGTACCCTCTAAAGTGAACTTTTGTGCAAATAGTGATGCTGAAAAGGATAAGCAAATTAAGACTAAAAGTAATTTTTTCAAAATATCAAATATGGTTAGGTTTAACGGTTAGACCTTACCAACTTGAAAATGTTTAACCTACAAATGTTAAATAAACCTTAAAGAAATATTTAGTGATAGGTTTTAAAAATTTTAGTTGCTTCGTTATACGCACTTTCAAAACTTAATGCGTTTAACTGATTTTCTTTCTTTACAGTAAAATAAGACAGTAATTTCTCGGTAGGCATATTTCCTGTAAGCTCGTCTTTTGCCATCGGGCAACCACCAAATCCTTGTATGGCGCCATCAAAACGTTTGCAACCGGCGTGGTAAGCGGCATCTACCTTTTCGAACCATGAATTAGGAGGCGTATGCAAATGCGCACCAAATTCGATATCGGTATATTGCGGAATTAAATTAGAGAATAAATAATCTATAGTTTCTGGTGTAGAAGATCCTACGGTATCACTTAACGATAGTATTTTTACACCCATATTGCTTAAACGCTCGGTCCAATTGGCAACCACATCTACATTCCAAGGATCCCCGTACGGGTTTCCAAATCCCATAGAAATATATACCACAACCTCTTTGTTCCTCTGATCGGCGATATTTAAAATCTCTTGTAAAGTGTCTACCGATTCGGCTATGGTTTTATGCGTATTACGCATTTGAAAATTTTCTGATATAGAAAAAGGGTAGCCTAAATAATCAATATTTTTATGGCTTGAAGCGTCTTGTGCGCCACGTGTATTAGCGACAATAGCCAGCATTTTACTTTTGGTTTTAGACAGATCTAATTGCGAAAGCACTTCGGCTGTATCACACATTTGCGGTATGGCTTTAGGCGACACAAAACTTCCAAAATCTATAGTATCGTACCCCACTCGCAAAAGCGATTGAATGTATTGCACCTTACGCTCGGTTGGAATAAAGGCTTTTATACCTTGCATCGCATCTCGCGGACACTCTATTACTTTTACACCGTTTGCCATTAATTATTAGCGTTTAGATTATAAAAATACTATTATTTTTCTGAAATTAATATGAATATTGCAATCCCCGTAAATACAACCACTTGCATCCACTTTAAGAATGGCCCAACCCCTTTGTGCTGTTTTATATATTCGGATATTGCGCCCGCTAAAATTGCCAAAACTGAAAAAATCACAAATGAAATCCCCATAAAAATAAAGCCTAAAATATAAAACTGTTTTACAGTGCTTAAGGTATTACTAAATAAAAAACCAGGGAAAAAAGCAAGAAAAAATATAGAGACTTTCGGGTTTAACACATTCATAATAAAACCCTGTTTAAATAACTGAGTCCAGGTTTTGTCTGGAACATTATCCGAACTTAATAAAACTTCGGCATCGCTTTTATACACTTTATACGCGAGATAAAGTAAATAGGATGCTCCTAGTATTTTTATAAACCAGAAAATAGAATCTGATGCCTTTATAATAGCCGATACGCCAAAAGCAACCAATGTGGTATGCACTAAACAACCAGAGATTAATCCGAAAACAGTAGCCAAACCAAACGATTTCCCATTGGTTATACTTTGCATTAATACATAAATATTATCCGGACCTGGAGCAAGGGCCAAAATAGCCGTAGCAAAAGCAAACGACACTAATACGTCTACATCCACGAGCTTAGTTACGTTTTAAGATAGCCTTATTAATGGTTTTAACAAGCGATGGCCCTTCGTAAATAAATCCTGTATAAATCTGTACTAAAGTCGCACCAGCATCCAGTTTTTCTAGAGCATCTTGGGCAGAGTGAATTCCTCCCACCCCGATAATCGGAAATGCTTTATTACTTTTTTCACTTAAGTATTTAATAACTTTAGTACTCTTCTCTTTAACCGGTTGTCCGCTTAACCCTCCATTTCCGATCGCTTCAAGCGCTGTTTCCGATGCTTTTAAATGACTGCGATCCACAGAAGTGTTCGAGGCTATAACACCATCCAGTTGGGTTTCTTTTACCAAATCGATAATTTCATCCAATTGCACATCATTTAAATCTGGAGCAATTTTAAGAAGTATTGGTTTTTCTTTACCAAAGGTTTTATTTGCTGTCTTAACGGTATTTATCAATTCTAGAAGATAATCTTTATCATTTAATTTAGCATGGCTTCCTACATTTGGACAACTTACGTTAAGCACAAAATAATCGACATACGGGTGTAACATATTAAAACATGTTATATAATCTGCTGTATAATTTTCTGGAGTAGTTTGTGTATTTTTACCAATATTCCCACCGATAAGAATTTTACCTTTATTCTTTTTTAGTTGCGTAATGGCTGTTTCGACACCTTCATTATTAAAGCCCATACGATTGATTAATCCTTGATCTTCAATCAGTCTAAAAATACGTTTTTTAGGATTTCCTTCTTGAGGAATTGGAGTAACTGTTCCTATTTCTATAAAACCAAATCCGAAGTTTGCCAATTCGTTATACAACACGGCATTCTTATCGAAACCAGCGGCTAAACCTACTGGATTTTTAAATTTTAATCCAAATACTTCACGCTCCAACTTTTGGTCTTCAACAACAAATAATGCTCTAAATAAACTTGGTACTAATGGGATTTTAGAAAGAAATCGCACCATAGAAAATGTAAAGTGATGAACTTTTTCGGGGTCTGAAGAAAAGAATAGAGGGCGAATTAATAATTTATACATGGATGATTTATTTATGCAAAAATACTTTTAATTAAAAAATCCTACAATTCAAAAAGCATAAATAATTAATAATAGTATTTTTGTTTAAAATCGAAGTCCTCATGATAAATAAACAACACCTAATAGACCGTTTTGTAAGCTACATTACCGTAGATACAGAGTCGGATCCAGAAAGTAATACAACCCCAAGTACAGAAAAACAATGGGATCTTGCTAATGCACTTGCCGAAGAATTAAAAACCATCGGGTTAGAGGATGTTTCTATAGACGAGAACGCATACATTATGGCTACGCTACCGAGTAATGTAGATCACGATGTGCCAACTATAGGATTTATTTCTCATTTCGATACCTCTCCAGATTTTTCTGGAGCTAACGTAAAACCTCAATTTGTAGAAAATTACGACGGAAAAGATATTGTACTGAATGCCGAGCAAAATATTATTTTATCTCCAGATTATTTCGAAGATTTGCTTTTATATAAAGGACAAACCCTAATCACCACCGACGGAACCACTCTTTTAGGCGCCGATGACAAAGCTGGAATTACAGAAATTGTAACAGCAATGGAATATTTAATACAGCATCCGGAAATTAAACATGGAAAAATTCGTATAGGTTTTACACCAGATGAGGAGATTGGTCGCGGTGCTCATAAATTTGATGTCGATAAATTTGGAGCAGCATGGGCATACACTATGGATGGTAGTGAGATTGGAGAACTAGAGTACGAAAATTTTAACGCTGCAGGCGCGGTAGTTACTGTAGAAGGAAAAATTGTTCACCCTGGATACGCCAAAGGAAAAATGGTTAATTCGATGTACATCGCTACCGAATTTATAAACTCTTTACCACGTTTAGAAACGCCGGAACATACAGAAGGCTATGAAGGCTTTTTCCATTTAACCGATATTAATGGGGAAGTAGACAGCACCGTTTTAAAATATATTATTCGCGATCACGATAAGGAACATTTTGAAGCACGTAAAGATATGATGCAAAAACTAACCCACGAGTTAAATACGCAATATGGTCGTCACGTGGTTTCTGTCGAAATAAAAGATCAATATTATAATATGAAAGAAAAGGTGGAGCCTGTAATGCATATTGTTGATCTTGCTGAAGAAGCCATGAAACAAGTTGGTATTACACCAAATATAAAAGCCATTCGCGGTGGTACCGATGGTTCTCAGTTAAGTTATATGGGTTTACCTTGCCCTAACATTTTTGCTGGTGGACATAATTTCCATGGCCGTTACGAATATGTCCCCGTAGAAAGTATGATTAAAGCTACTGAAGTGATTTGTAAAATTGCCGAACTTACAGCCAAACAATAACCGCGTTAGCGATTGCAGTGGCATCCTTTTTTAGCTTTTATAAGCGGCTAAAAAAGATATAACGTAAAGCGCGACCTTTATGGTAACGCCAAAATTTAATGTCTGATGAATTTAAACCATTTGTCAGACATTTTTTTATTACACTATTCTGGACTTAACAGATTGAGGGATTTACATTCCGAAAAAAATAGTGGTATATTTACAATACAATTTTGCTATAAATATATTTAGGCTTCAACAATGCAAAGGGTAAGCCATTACTACAGGTATAATACCTAGTGTTTTGGTATCTTGGCAAGTATTTTGCAGTCTAAAATTACAATACTTTAAATAATAAAATGACCGATAATATTTTTGTATACCGATTTAATAAAATGACTAATGACGAGCTTGAAGCTATTAGTTTTAATGAAGATGTATATACTAACGAAGCACGATTAACCGCTTTAGATATTTTAAAAAGTAGAGATGTTAATTCTGAAGCCATCAACACGACTCATAGTGCTTTAATGGCCGAAAAAGTTGCCCAAGAAAAGATTGTTATAGAAAATACACCTAGTCCTACTGCAACGTTTATAGATATTGAAAACGTAAAATCTGAGACTAAACCATTGCCGAAGTTATATTCTAAAACATTAATTTTGGTTATTTCAATCTTATTCTCTACGCTTTTTGGAAGTGTATTATTAATTTTAAACCTAAAAAAAACAGGGCATTCTAAAGCACGAAAGCTAGTCTTGTTATTTAGCGTATGCTACCTTTTTGTTCCTTTTATATTAATCACCTCATTTAATTTAGATCCCAACGTCGCACTGCTTGCGAATGTTCTTGGAGGTTATATTCTAACTGAATATTTCTGGAACCAATACATAGGAAAAAATACGGAATACAAAAGGTTAGATTGGGCTAAGCCGGTTTTAATCATGTTGGCCATAACCATACCGCTTGCCTATATTGTTCTTAAAAGCGGTGGCGCTTTATAAGATTTTCAGATTTAACAAAATTTAAAGCATAAAAAAATCCTTCCAATAATTTGGAAGGATTTTTTTATATCTAAACGTATTTATTATTTATTTAAATACATTCTTCTTCGCGAGTAAATATTGTAAAACTCGTCGTCTCTTAAGTTATCTATAAATAAGATGCTTTCTCCAGTACTTTTCATCTCAGGTCCTAGTTTCTTATTTACTTTATGAAATTTATTAAAAGAGAATACAGGTTGCTTAATCGCGTATCCTTTTAATTCCGGCTTAAAGTCAAAATCGGTTACCTTCTTCGCTCCTAACATTACTTTAGTTGCATAGTTTACGTAAGGCTCTCCGTAAGCTTTCGCTATAAACGGTACCGTACGAGATGCTCTTGGATTGGCTTCGATAATATATACTAAGTCGTCTTTTACAGCGAACTGAATATTTATTAAACCAACAGTATTCAAGGCTAAAGCAATTTTCTTAGTATGGTCTTTAATTTGTTCCATAACTAAATCTCCTAATGTAAAAGGTGGTAGCAATGCATTACTATCTCCCGAGTGGATTCCACAAGGTTCGATATGCTCCATAATTCCGATGATGTAAACATTTTCACCATCGCAAATTGCATCGGCTTCAGCTTCTATTGCACCATCTAAATAGTGGTCTAGAAGTAACTGATTTCCTGGCATTGTGCTTAATAAGTCTACAACGTGTTTTTCAAGTTCTTCTTTATTAATTACAATTTTCATCCCTTGACCTCCTAGAACGTAAGATGGACGCACTAAGATTGGAAAATCTAGTTTGTCTGCAATCGCAGAAGCTTCATCTGCTGTAGTTGCAATATCAAACTCTGGGTAAGGAATATTATTTTCTTTTAACATATTAGAGAACAATCCGCGATCTTCGGCTAAATCTAAAGCTTCAAAACTGGTTCCTAATATCTTAACACCGTACTTGGTTAATTTTTCAGCAAGTTTTAAGGCCGTTTGACCACCTAACTGAACAATAACACCTTCTGGTTTTTCATGCTTAATAATGTCATAAATATGTTCCCAAAATACTGGCTCGAAGTATAATTTATCGGCTGTATCGAAATCTGTAGATACGGTTTCTGGGTTACAATTAATCATGATGGTTTCGTAACCACATTCTGCAGCGGCAAGTACACCGTGAACACAACAGTAATCGAACTCGATTCCTTGTCCGATACGGTTTGGACCAGAACCTAAAACAATAACTTTTTTTCTATCTGTAACAACACTTTCGTTATCTGCATAACGATTACCATCGGCAGTTTCTACATCACTTTCAAAAGTAGAGTAGTAATATGGCGTTTTCGCTTGAAATTCTGCAGCACATGTATCTACTAACTTGTATACACGATTTACACCAAGTTCTTCACGTTTACTATACACTTGACTTTCTAAACAGCCCAACATGTGCGCTATTTGTCTGTCTCCATATCCTTTTTGTTTTGCTTCTAAAAGCAAATCTTTTTGAATGGTATCGATTTTAAATGTAGAGATTTCATTTTTAAGCATATGTAATTCTTCATATTGCTTTAAGAACCACATGTCTATTTTTGTGATTTCATGAATTCTACTTAACGGAATGCCCATCTCGATTGCATCGTAGATAATAAATACACGATCCCAAGAAGCATGTGTTAACTTCTCGATAATTTGTTCGTAGTTTTTATTCTCTTTACCATCGGCACCTAAACCGTTACGTTTAATCTCTAAAGATTGCGTTGCTTTGTGAAGCGCTTCTTGGAACGAACGTCCAATACCCATCACTTCTCCAACAGATTTCATTTGAAGTCCTAAAGTTCTGTCTGAACCTTCGAATTTATCAAAATTCCAACGCGGTATTTTCACGATTACATAATCTAAAGTCGGTTCGAATAAAGCCGAAGTCGATTTAGTAATCTGATTGTTTAATTCATCTAAATGATATCCAATAGCCAATTTCGCCGCAATTTTCGCAATAGGATAACCTGTTGCTTTTGAAGCTAAGGCAGAAGAACGCGATACACGAGGGTTAATCTCGATAGCGATAATATCTTCGTTTTCATCAGGAGAGACAGCAAACTGTACGTTACAACCTCCTGCGAAATCTCCAATATTACGCATCATATGGATAGCCATATCACGCATTTTTTGGAATGTTTTATCACTAAGCGTCATCGCTGGTGCTACGGTAATAGAATCTCCTGTATGAATTCCGATAGGATCCATATTTTCGATAGAACAAATAATAACCACATTATCATTTGCATCTCTAAGCAATTCCAATTCGTATTCTTTCCAACCGATTAAAGCTTTATCGATCATAACCTCATGAATTGGAGAAATCTCTAATCCGCGGGTTAATAATTCGTCGAAATCTTCTTCTTTATAAACAAAGGAAGCCCCTGCACCACCTAAGGTGTAAGATGCTCTAATAATTAAAGGAAAACCAAATTCTTGTGCAATTTCTTTACCTTTTAGGTAAGATGTAGCTGTTGCTTGTGGTGCCATTGAGACCCCAATTTTAAGCATTAACTCTCTAAACTGCTCTCTATCTTCTGTAATATTGATGGCATCAATATTAACACCTATAATATCAACTCCAAAATCTTTCCAAATTCCTTTTTCATCAGCCTCTATACATAAATTAAGTGCTGTTTGCCCACCCATAGTAGGTAAAACGGCATCAATTTGAGGATGTTCTTCAAGAATTTTTACAATCGATTTTGTAGTTAACGGCAACAAATATACGTGATCGGCCATAGATGGGTCGGTCATGATAGTTGCTGGATTCGAATTTATTAGTACGGTTTCTATTCCGTCCTCGCGAAGCGATCTTAAGGCTTGAGTTCCTGAATAATCGAATTCACAGGCTTGCCCAATTACAATTGGTCCAGACCCTATGATAAGAATAGATTTTAACTTTGGATTTTTTGGCATTGTATTATATTAAGATATTTCAAAAGTAGTTATAAAAACGAGATATAAAAAAAGGCGTTACCATTAAGTAACACCTTTCTATTATATCAACACATTGATATCATTATTTTTTATGTCTTGATTCAGAAGATACAGACAGTTTCTTTCTTCCTTTAGCACGTCTACGTGCTAATACCTTTCTACCATTGGCAGAAGCCATTCTTTCTCTAAAACCGTGCTTGTTTCTTCTCTTTCTTTTTGATGGTTGAAACGTTCTTTTACTCATTGTCTTGTATCTTTAAAATCTTCAATATTCTATCTAAACGAAGTCTTGATGGTTTCTTCAAAACTGCGGGCAAATATACAAAGACTTTTTTATTACACAAACCTTATTTTAAAAATATTTTTTAGTAAAATTTTTAGTTTCTTTGTAGAGTCAAATTTAGCGTACAAATGATTCGATTTTTTCTCAAGATATTAGTAGTAACCTTAATAGGCACCTTTAGCACATCTGCCCAATCTTTACTGCAATATCGCTTAAAAATTGGAGACAGCATAACTATAATTCAGAAAGCCACTCAAAATATAGTAAGACAAGAGCAAGGTAACGCACATAAAATATTAAATAATCTCGAAGAGAACTACACCTTTAAAGTCTCAGATAAAACAGACAGCACCTATACATTAGCATTTCATTTTAATCAGTTTAAACTAAAAACAACCTCTAATAAATATGGTGTGATGGTAGATGTAGATACTGCTAAACCTGTTAAAGAGGACGATACAGAAGGAAAAATATTTGGTGGACTTACAAATTCGGAACTACAAATAGAGATGTCTAATTCTGGTAAAATAATACAGGTACAAGGCGCAGAAAAAATGATTAGTAATATGATTAATTTATCTGGAGTACAAGACGAATTTACTAAACAACTTATGATTGAGTCGATGAAATCTGAATTTGGTAACGAATCTTTATCACATAGTTTTGAGCAACTCACACATATTTATCCGAAACAAAAGGTAAGCATTGGAGATACTTGGACTAATGAATATACAGGAGACATTCAATCTAAAAACACTTGGACCCTAGAAAAAATAACCGATACAGTTATTTTAAATGCCAACTCGACCTTAAGCATGAGTATTGAAGACGAGTTTTCTAACCTACTATTAAAAGGAAAACAAAACATTGTAGTTATAGCAGATAAAAACACCGGTTTTATAAATGAAATGACCGTAAATGCTGAAGCGAGCAATGCATCCGATATAAAGGAATCGCAGAATAATCCAACAAAAATAACATCTACAACAACTTATAAAATTAAATAAATACTTATGTACAACAAGAACTTAAAATTAGTTATCGCCGGTTTAATTATTGCATACGCTGTCTTTCAGTTTATCGAAGGAAACATTGGAAACGGTATCATGCTAATCTTACTTTCAACTATTTTCATCTTTCTATATTTTAAAAATGAATTTATTCTGTTAGCGTTTATGAAGCTTAGAAAACAAGATTTTGAAGGTGCGACAAAATGGTTAAACAAAATTAAAAATCCAGAAACGGCTTTAGTTAAGAAACAACAAGGCTATTACAACTACCTACACGGCATAATGATTTCTCAGACCAACATGAATGAATCTGAAAAATATTTAAAGAAAGCTGTTGATTTAGGTTTAAATATGGATCATGATTTAGCTATGGCTAAATTAAGTTTAGCAGGAATAGCTTTATCTAAACGTAGAAAACAAGAAGCTACAAAATTATTATCTGAAGCCCAGAAATTAGACAAGCAAGGTATGTTAACCGATCAGATAAAAATGATGAAGGAAAACATGAAGCGTGCACAAGCACCTAACCAACATTTTGGAGGACACAGACAGCCTCGAGGTGGAAGACGATAGAAATCCGCTTTAAAAGCATAAAAAAACGGCGTTGAATATAAAATTCAGCGCCGTTTTCTATTTGTGTCCAATTGTATATTTTTCTACTCTTTATAAAATCCTTTGTTCGGAATTTCGATCTTATATAATTTTCTTGAACTATTGTTTAAAAACGATTCTCGCAACCATGGATTATGAATCTTTAAAATCTTGTAGTTTATACCAAAACCTTTAGCAAAATTTGCGAAATCTGTTACCGCCGTATCCACTTCAACCGTATACGATGGGACCAAGTTATATAAATCCTTATCTCTAAAATTGAAACCATATTTTAAAGGATTCTTCATAATCTCTTTTAATGCCACAATTCTAAACACATAGCGACCAGTTTCTTGCCCTAGTAATAAATCGTAATAATCACCTACTAACTGATCTTCTAATCGCGAACTTACACCTCTATTCCCCGCATTGTAGGCCGCTGCAGCTAAAGTCCAACTCCCTAATCGGTCTTTAGATTGTTTTAAATACTCGCACGCCACTTCTGTAGCCATTTCTAGATTATAACGTTCGTCTACATTATCGTTTATTTCCAGTCCGTACTCTTTTCCTGTAGTTTTCATTATTTGCCAAAAACCACGTGCTCCCGCTGGAGACACTGCATTTGTTAAACCACTTTCTATAACTGCCAAATATTTAAAATCGTCTGGTATACCATGTTTCTTTAAAATAGGCTCAATTACTGGGAAGTATTTGTGGGCACGTTTAAATAATAACAAGGCATTTGATTGCCAATAGGTATTAACTAACAGTTCGCGATCCATGCGCTCGTATACATCCGGATCTGTTAAGGGTAAAGCTTCGCCCGCAAAATCCAGTTTCTCTGGCATGGTCAAAGCATATATATTATAATCGTTTAATTGTTTTTTTTCAAAATTTTCATCGGTTCCAGGGTCTTGAACTGCATTTATCGATAATGCAACTACACTCAATACACCTGCAAATAGTAATCCTTTTTGGATACGCTTCATATATAATTAGTTTTGTTTAAAAGTAATAATTCACATCAAATTTTAAGCCACGTTATCGCCTAAAATTAATTTCGGAAGGTTTTCATTAAACCATTTAAATTTGTTTAAAATCATAATATGTGTACCGCCTTCTATCTCAATACAGTCGGTTATATACTGAATTGGAAATACGGCGTCTTTTTTACCGTGAATATGAATTGTGTTAGGAAGTGGCTCCTTTTGTTCCCAGCAAACCACTTGTTCTATAGCCCAATCTAAATAATTCTTATCACGAACAGAAAGGTATTTTTTATATAGTTTAACACGCTTTGTTGCCGCATCTCCAAACGTATACTTAGCGTAAGTCTCGAAATCTTGCACTAAATGCGTGGGTAAAAACTTATACATTTTAGTGGCCTTAGCTAATTTCATACGTTTTGGTAATTCGTACTTGGTTAACACACTAGAAATCACAATAATTTTACGTGTTTTTATATGCTTACTCATTTCTTGCACCAAAATCCCTCCAAAAGACACCCCTACTAAAACAGGATTTTCCTCTTTAATATTTTTACACAGGCGTTTTGCATATGCCGACAAACTTTCTTTTGATTCTGGCATAATCCATTCTAACAAATGTATTTTAAATCGATCTTCTGCCAACTCTATATATTCAAAAATTGAAGAATTCGCCGCCATTCCAGGCATAAAATACACATGTATTATATCTTGACTCATAAGGCATTAAACTAATAAACACTATAATATTATAATAAAATTCCGTAAATTTGCAACAGGTTTTTTATGAAACCCAAAAATAGTGAATTCTATTTTCCTCCCACTACTACGTTCGTTAAAAATATGATTATGATAGAAACAGCAGAAGTAACAGACAACGATTTTTTACGTCAGTTTGAATACAAAATTGACAACGATTTAGCAATCATAGAATACTCGCTCCAAGAACGAAAGATTTTTTTAACCAAATTTATTGTCTCCGAAGAACACGACAATGAAGCCTTTAGAGACAAGTTTATAACCTTAGTACTAGAAAACATCCAAGAGAGAAACTTAAGCGTTATGCCCACTTGCCCTACTATAGTGAAGTTTATAAGAAAACATAGACAATACAGAAGTATGTTACCTATAGGTGTAAGAATTTAAATATTACAAAAAGAGCCACTTTAAAGTGGCTCTTTTTAATTTTATGCTGATGCACTGGCTTTAACAAACTCAAACCGAACCATACCATCTTCGTCTATTTTTGTTAACGTTACATCCTCCAATGTATTTACTAATTCCGGATTCCAAGGTGCTTTTACTTTTACATAATTTTCTGTAAAACCATGTATGTATCCCCCTTTATTCTCGCCTTCGAATAACACGGTGTGTGTGCTTCCTAACTGACTTTCGTAGAATGCTCTTCGTTTCTTAACCGATAAGCCTCGAAGCATCTTACTACGTTTACTACGCACCTTTTTAGACACAACACCTTTCATGTTTGCCGCTTCTGTATTATCACGTTCAGAGTACGTGAACACATGTAGATAAGAAATATTTAATTCATTTAAAAAATGAAAAGTTTCTAAAAATAATTCATCTGTTTCCCCTGGAAATCCAACAATAACATCTACGCCTATACACGCATCTGGCATCACTGTTTTAATTTTATTTACGCGATCTACGTATAATTCTTTCATATAACGACGACGCATTAATTTAAGAATCTCGTTACTTCCGCTCTGTAATGGAATATGAAAGTGAGGTACAAACGTTCTGCTTTTCGAAACAAAATCTATAGTCTCGTTTTTAAGTAAGTTAGGCTCTATTGATGAAATTCTTAGACGTTCAATACCTTCAACAGTATCTAATCCTTTTACCAATTCATAAAACGTATGCTCATGTTTTTTATTACCAAACTCCCCTTTTCCGTAATCTCCAATATTAACTCCGGTTAACACAATTTCTTTAATATTCTTTTCAGAAATTTCTTTGGCATTTTTAAGTACATTCTCCAACTCGTCGCTTCTAGAGATTCCTCTAGCCAATGGAATGGTGCAATACGTACATTTATAATCACAGCCATCTTGTACTTTTAAGAAAGCGCGTGTTCGGTCTCCAATAGAATAACTCCCCACGTAAAAGTCGGCATCTTCTATTTCGCAAGAATGGACTTCTCCAAAATCGTTTTTAGACAAATCGTTTAAATAGTCTGTGATTTTAAATTTTTCAGTAGCTCCAAGAACTAAATCTACGCCATCTACATCTGCTAATTCCTGTGGTTTTAATTGGGCGTAACACCCTACAGCAGCAACAAATGCATTTGGGTTTACCTTTTGTGCTTGCTTCACAATGGTTTTAAAACGCTTGTCTGCATTATCGGTTACCGAGCAGGTATTAATAACGTAAATATCTGCAGGATCCGAAAAGTCTACACGGTCAAATCCTTCATTTTCAAAATCTCTTGCAATGGTAGAGGTCTCAGAAAAATTTAATTTACAGCCTAAAGTATAAAAAGCAACTTTTTGTCGAGTCATAATATTATTTCTAAAAGAATGCAAATTTACAAAAAAACTACGGTGTAATGGCTAATTCCCTCGTAATACCAAAGCATGGGATAAATAGCATGTTACGAGAAGGTTTTCTAACCTTAAAAAAACAAATAAATGTAAAGGCTTGCTTCTTTTATCTTATAATACGCTTACTTTTGATATTCTAATCTTTTTATCACAATTCTCTTTTACAGTTTATGATATCAGTTTTAAAAACATGCTCTACATATTTTAACAAATTCTTGCTTATATGTTTTGGAAGTCTATTATTAACACATTGCGCTTCCGACACCAAAGAAACCAAAGACAACCTTGTATTTAGATATAACGAACACAAAAACATTGGTTCTCTAGATCCTGCATTTTCTAAAGACATAGCAGATATTTGGGCGACAAATCAATTGTTCAATGGGTTAGTCCAAATGAATGATAGTATGCAAGTGGAACCAGAAATTGCTAAATCATGGATCATATCTGAAGACGGATTAACCTACACATTCACTTTGAGAGACGATGTCTATTTTCATAAACATAGTTTATTTGGACAAAACGCTACACGAACAGTAACAGCTAAAGACTTTGAATATAGCCTAAACCGCTTGCTAGATCCGCAACTAGGATCGCCAGGTCGCTGGGTTTTAAATAAAGTAAACGCATTTAATGCGGTTAATGATAGTGTTTTAAAAATTGAATTAAAACAGCCTTTCCCGGCATTTCTCGGACTCCTAACAATGAAATACTGCTCGGTTGTTCCTAAAGAAATTGTAGAACATTATGGTAGCGCGTTTAGATCGCACCCGATTGGTACTGGACCTTTTTATTTTAAACGTTGGGAAGAGAATGTAAAACTTGTATTTAGAAAGAATACATCGTATTTTGAAACAGACGCAAAAGGAAAACATTTACCGTATTTAGAAGCCGTTGCTATTACTTTTTTACCAGACAAACAAAGTGAGTTTTTACAGTTTGCACAGGGTATTATAGACTTTGTTTCCGGATTAGACGCCTCTTATAAGGATGAAATTTTAACAGCAGACGGAAATTTAAGAACGCGCTATACCTCGGAAGTGAATATGATACGTGGCCCCTATTTAAATACTGAATATTTATCATTTTATATGGATTCTGAGCTCACTGAAATTCAGTCGGAATGGCTTCGGAAAAGTGTGAATTACGGATTCAATCGTAAGAAAATGATGACCTATTTGCGAAACGGTATCGGAATTCCTGCACACGGAGGTTTTATTCCAAAAGGATTAGCAGGTTATAATGATGCTATCGGATTTGAATACAATCCTGAAAAAGCGAAAACGTATTTGGAAAAATTTAAATCAGAAACGGGTATACAACATCCTGAAATTACAATTACTACAACTAGTAATTACTTAAGCTTTTGCGAATACATACAGCGGGAAATTCAGAAAACAGGTTTAACTATACATATTAATGTGGTGCCACCTTCTGCGTTAAAAGACGCAAAAGCAAACGGAAAATTAGATGTATTTAGAGCCAGCTGGGTCGCCGATTATCCAGATGCAGAAAATTATCTTTCCCTTTTTTACAGTAAAAACTTCGCTCCAAATGGACCAAATTATTCTCATTTTAAAAGTGAATTATTTGATACGTGGTACGAACAATCTTTTACAGAAACGAATACTATTAAGCGAGAAACACTATATACCAAAATGGATTCTTTAGTCATGCAACACGCACCAGTTGTACCGTTATTTTATGATGAAGTTGTTCGTTTTACAAGAAAAAATGTTTCCGGATTAGGTATTAATCCTACAAACTTATTAGAGTTGAAGCACGTACAAAAACATGACTAACCTCTCCTATACTTTTTAGTTTCCTCAAACACATATTCTAGGATGGCTTTATCAATATCAGAAAATTCTAAATTTCGTCTTTTCATGACCACTTCGGCCACTTCAAAAGCTTTTTTAGTGGTGTAAGTTGTAAATCCGTTACTGCCTCCCCAACTAAAACTTGGCACAAAATTTCTAGGATATCCAGCACCAAAAATATTCGCATTTACACCAACAACGGTTCCCGTATTAAACATGGTATTAATACCACATTTACTATGATCGCCCATCATTAAGCCACAAAACTGAAGTCCTGTTTTGGCAAAATTTTCTGTTTCGTAACTCCATAATCTCACTTCGGCATAATTATTTTTCAGGTTAGAATTGTTCGTATCTGCACCTAAATTACACCATTCTCCTAATACTGAATTTCCTAAATACCCTTCGTGACCTTTATTAGAATTTGCAAATAACACAGAATTATTTACCTCGCCTCCTACTTTACTAAAAGGACCAATAGTTGTAGGACCGTATATTTTAGCTCCCATTTTAATCGCTGCACTTTCGCATAACGCAAGAGGGCCTCGAATTAAACTTCCTTCTAAAATCACAGCATCTTTACCTATATATATAGGACCTTTAGAAGCATTTAGTGTTACAAAATTAAGCTCTGCACCTTCTTCAATAAATATATTTTCGGGCGCTATGGTATTTACAGTAGCCGGTATAGGCTGAGAAGTACGTCCTTCTGTTATTAAATCAAAATCCGCTTGAATCGCGTCTTCGTTTTTAGAAAAGATATCCCACGTATGTTCTACCTTTAAACAGTCATCATTATACTCTATAGCATCGTAAGACTCAAAATCTATATCTTCTTGAGTATCTGTCGTAAAAAATGCAATTACATCTTCATCTTTAAAAATTGCCTGATTAGGCTCTAATCCTCTTATTAATTCCATCAACTGGGCATTAGGAAGATACGAAGCATTAATCATAACATTCTCATCCATCTCCACCATCGGATATTTCTCGGCAAGATAATCTTCGGTGATGGTCGTTGTAGTTCCTCCCAGGTAAGTTTCCCATTTTTCACGTATGGTTAAAATACCTATTCTTATATCGGCAACAGGTCTTGTATACGTAAAAGGCAATAGACTATTGCGCGAAGGACCATCAAAGAGAATATAATTCATGATTCTGTTTTTTTAAAGTAAAAATAAAAAAGCCTTTCAGAATCTGAAAGGCTTTAGTAAAATATATTTGTGCTAAATTATTTTTTGAATTTAGCGTATTTGTTTTTGAATTTATCAATACGACCTGCCGTATCAATTAATTTAGATTTACCTGTATAGAACGGGTGTGATGTTCTTGAAATCTCCATTTTAATTAAAGGATACTCAACACCATCTACTTCTAATGTTTCACTTGTATTAGCAGTAGATTTAGTTAAAAACACATCCTCATTCGACATATCTTTAAATGCTACTACTCTATAATTTGCTGGATGTATATCTTTTTTCATCACTAAATGTTTTAATCTTATTCAATTTTTGAGATTGCAAATTTAAATAAAAATTATTATCTCACAATCTTTTTTCGAATTATTTATTTAAGTTTCTTTTTGTAACGTTTTACTATATTTGTTAACTAACTATTTTAAACCAACTAATTCAAGTTCAAATTTATGGAAAATTCTTTAAAATCTATGGCTGCCACCTACGGTATTTACTTAGCCATTTTATTATCTGCTATTACAATAATAGCATATGTTGTAGATCTAGAAATATTAACCAGTATGTGGGTAAGTGCCGGTGTATTTATTGTAATTATAGTATTCGGAATTTTTTCTACAACCAAAGCTAAAAAAGCACAGAACGGATTTATCACTTTTAAAGATGCGTTTACAGCATACTTTACAACGGTAGTGATTGGCGTTATAATTAGTACTTTGGTAAGTATTATTATTTTTAATTTTATAGATCCAGATGCTGCCGATTTTTTAAAACAACAGATTATTGAAAAGTCGACTGGAATGATGGAAAGTTTTGGAGCACCACAAGAGCAAATAGACATTGCCATTGCCGAAATGGAAAAACAAAATCAGTTTGCAATTGGTAATCAATTAAAATCTTTAGCCTTTTCAATTATATTTTATTGCATCGTGGGATTAATAATTGCCTTTGCAATGAAAAAAACTGACCCAGAAGCCGTTTAATTATAGTATTTTTGATGCTTTTAAACGTATAAAACGCATAGATGAATATATCAGTAGTCATACCACTACTTAACGAACACGAATCTTTACATGAATTATACGATTGGATTGCACGCGTTATGCAATCCAATCGGTTTTCATACGAAGTCATTTTTATAGATGACGGAAGTACAGATGACTCTTGGAATATTATTTCTGAACTCTCTAATTTACACCCCGAAGTAAAAGGCATTCGCTTTTTACGCAACTACGGAAAATCGCAAGCTTTACATGCTGGATTTTCAAAGGCTATTGGTGATGTTATTATTACCATGGATGCCGATTTACAAGACAACCCTGAAGAAATCCCCGACCTCTACAACATGATTGTTACTGATCGTTACGACATGGTCTCGGGATGGAAAAAGAAACGTTACGACTCCGTAATTTCAAAAAATTTACCCTCAAAATTATTTAATTGGGCCGCACGAAAAACTTCTGGAGTTAAACTTCATGATTTTAATTGCGGACTAAAATCATATAAAAAAGATGTGGTAAAGAATATTGATGTAAACGGAGAAATGCATCGTTACATTCCGCTGTTAGCAAAAAATGCAGGATTTTCTAATATTGGAGAAAAAATTGTACAGCATCAAGCCAGAAAATATGGCGAAACAAAATTTGGTATAGAACGCTTTATTCATGGCTTTCTAGACCTAATCACCATTTGGTTTATTTCGCATTTTGCAAAACGACCAATGCATCTTTTTGGTGCATTAGGAGGCATAATGTTAACCATTGGTTTCGGATTTTCTGTATATTTAGGAATTGATAAAGTTTTTCTAAATCCATATGGTAGACTTATTACCCAACGTCCACAATTTTTTATTGCTTTAACCACGATGATTCTTGGTACTCAATTTTTTGTGGCTGGATTTTTAGGCGAGCTTGTTTTAAGGTCTAAACCAAACAGAATTAGATATAAAATTAAGAGTGAATTAAATCTAGACGATAAATAATAACAATTTAACGCCCTTTTAATTCTTAACATTTAACGAATTACTTATTTTTACTGACTATATATTTAAAAACTTATGATTAACATTGAACCAGAATTATTAGAACGCGTAAACACATGGTTAACACCTGCCTTTGATGAAGATACTCAAGCTAACATTAAAGACTTAATTGCGAACAATCCTACAGATTTAAAAGAAAGTTTTTACAAAGACTTAGAGTTTGGAACGGGTGGTATGCGAGGTATAATGGGAGTCGGAACAAACCGAATTAATAAGTATACGCTAGGAAAAAACACGCAAGGTTTAAGCAATTATTTACACAAAAGTTTCCCTAACGAAACAATAAAAGTAGCTATTGCTTACGATTGTAGACACAATAGTAAAACATTAGCAAAAGTAGTTGCCGATGTTTTTTCAGCAAATAATATAGAAGTTTATCTTTTCGAAGATTTACGTCCAACACCAGAATTATCTTTCGCGGTAAGACATTTAAACTGCCACTGTGGTATTGTTTTAACAGCGTCTCATAACCCGCCAGAATATAACGGATACAAAGTATATTGGCAAGATGGTGGCCAATTAGTTCCTCCACACGACGATTTAATTGTAAAAGTAATTGACAGTTTAGATTATTCTGAAATTAAATTTGAAGAAAATACTGCACTTATTCATTACATAGGAGAAGATGTAGATAATGCGTTTATTGAAGCCTCTATAGCAAACGGAAGTTACACAACTGCCGAAGCTAGAGAACAATTAAATGTTGTATTTACTCCACTTCACGGAACCTCTGTAACATCAGTACCCCAAACATTAAAGCGCGCAAGCTACAACCACGTTCATATTGTAAAAGAGCAAGAAGTACCAAACGGAGATTTCCCAACCGTAAAATCGCCTAACCCAGAAGAACCTGAAGCATTAAAAATGGCTTTAGATTTAGCCGATAAAACAGGATCTGATATCGTAATTGGAACAGACCCTGACTGTGACCGTTTAGGTGTAGCTGTACGTGACTTAGATGGTAAAATGATTTTATTAAACGGAAATCAGACCATGTTATTAATGACGGATTTCTTACTTAAACAATGGAAAGCAAAAGGTAAACTTAAAGGCAACGAATTTATCGCATCAACCATAGTATCTACTCCAATGATGCATCAATTAGCAAAAGCTTACGATGTAGATTACAAAATTGGACTGACAGGATTTAAGTGGATTGCAAAAATGATTCACGATTTCCCTGAGCAAACTTATGTTGGTGGTGGTGAAGAAAGTTTTGGGTATTTAGTTGGCGATTTTGTTCGCGATAAAGATGCCGTAACGTCTACCCTATTGGCTTGCGAAATTGCAGCACAAGCAAAAGCAAACGGAAGCTCTATGTATAAAGATTTACTAGATCTTTATGTCGCACACGATTTATACAAAGAACGCTTAATTTCATTAACGAAAAAAGGAATTGAAGGTGCTCAAGAAATCACTCAAATGATGGTTGATGCCCGCGAAAATCCAGTTTCAGAAATCAATGGTTCTAAAGTTGTAAGCGTAGAAGACTACCAAACATCTACTATTAAATACTTAGCAACAGGGAAAGAAGAAACTATCGATATTCCTAAATCTAATGTTATTATTTATTACACAGAAGACGGTAGTAAAGTAGCCTTAAGACCAAGTGGAACGGAGCCTAAAATTAAATTCTATATTAGCGCAAACACCCCATTAGACAGTGCAGATAATTTTAAAGCGACTGAAGCAAAATTAGAAGCTAAAATTGATGCTATTATTAAAGATATGAAACTTAGTTAATGAGTTATTTTAAACAGATATTTAGATTCGCTAAACCTTATAAAGTTTATGCGATTCTAAATATCATTTGTAATATATTTTACGCCCTTTTTGGCACTTTAGCCATGGTTTCGTTATTCCCAATGCTAAATGTATTGTTCGACAAAACGAAACAAATAAATACTAAACCCGTCTGGGAAGGCTTTGCTGGTATAAAAGATTATGCCGAGAACTATCTAAATTTCTTTGTCACACAAAAAGCAAACGAAGGTAGTGATCAGGTGTTATTTTTTATGGTAGCCTTAGTTGTAAGCATGTTTTTATTAAAAAACTTCTTCAACTATTTAGCCATGTATTTTATCACCTATTTACGAAACGGCGTATTAAAAGATCTTAGAGATACACTCTACGATAAATATTTAAATTTACCATTATCCTTCTTTTCTGAAAAGCGTAAAGGGGATAGTATTGCTAGAATTTCTAGTGATGTTCAAGAAATCCAAACGTCATTTTTATCCATTTTAGAACTCATCGTTAGAGAGCCTTTAATGATTATTTTCACAATCGTAGCCATGTTTATGATTAGTGTAGAACTCACCTTTTTTGTCTTTGTTTTTATTCCTGTAAGTGGTTTCCTGATTTCAATCATTGGAAAATCGTTAAAGAAGAAATCAGATAGAGTACAAAGAGAACAAGGAATGTTTTTATCTGTGGTAGAAGAAACTCTAGGCGGACTAAAAGTTATTAAAGGATTCACTTCGGAAGGTGTTTTTAGTAAACGTTTTAGAGATTCAACCTTAAGATATTACAATTTTTCGAATACCTTATTAAACCGTCAGAACCTAGCATCGCCTACGAGTGAAGTTCTAGGAATTACCGTAATCTCTATATTACTTTGGTATGGCGGACGAATGGTTTTAAACGACAACAGCTTAGACGCAGGATTATTTATTGTTTACATTGGACTTGCCTATAATATATTAACGCCAGCAAAAGCCATTAGTAAGGCGAGTTATGGTGTTAAAAAAGGTAACGCCGCTGCAGAACGTGTTTTAGAAATTTTAAACACAGAATCGCCTCTAGAAGATAAGCCTAACGCCAAAGTAAAAACTGAATTTAATCACGATATTACATTAAATAATATCTCCTTTAAATATGAAGACGACTTGGTTTTAAAGCAGTTTACTTTAAAAGTACCTAAAGGAAAAAGTGTTGCGCTTGTAGGACAATCTGGAAGTGGAAAAAGTACGATTGCAAATCTTGTTACACGTTTTTACGATGTTAACGAAGGAATCATAACTATAGATGGCGAAGACATTCGCGATTTAACGAAACATTCGCTTCGAAGTTTAATGGGCTTAGTGACTCAAGATTCAATATTGTTTAACGACACCATTAAACAGAACATTCTTTTAGGAAAAGAAAATGCCACAGATCAAGAAATAATCGAAGCGCTTAAAATTGCAAATGCCTGGGAGTTTGTAAAAGATTTACCACTTGGTATAGAAACTAATATTGGAGATTCAGGTAATAAACTATCTGGCGGACAAAAACAACGACTAAGTATTGCTCGTGCCGTTTTAAAGAATCCTCCAATAATGATTTTAGACGAAGCCACCTCTGCCCTAGATACAGAAAGCGAACGTTTGGTACAAGATGCATTGGAGAATATGATGAAAAACAGAACCTCTATTGTTATCGCCCACCGCTTATCTACCATCCAAAGTGCAGATACTATTGTAGTAATGCAAAAAGGAGAAATTGTAGAACAAGGCACCCACGATGAGCTAATTCAGAAAAATAACGTATATAAGAAACTCGTTAATATGCAAAGTTTCGAATAATAAACTTAGTACTTATAATTAAAAGGATAAACCGTTTCAAAATCGTTTATCCTTTTTTTATTGCAATTTTTAAAGTTTGTTACAATTTTTTCTAACTTCAAATTAAACTTTTTATATCTTATACTGTCTAAAGAGAAAACCAATGAATGATTAGTGAGTCTCAATTATTAGAGCAACTAAAATCTGACGCTAGCAGAGATTCTGCATTTAAAGAATTAATTCGCCTATATAAGGAGCGACTATATTGGCACATCCGAAACATAGTAAAGTCGCACGACGATACAGACGATGTATTACAGAATACATTCATAAAAATATTTAGAAACATAAATACATTTAAAGGAGATAGTAAATTATATTCTTGGATGTACAGAATAGCAACTAATGAAGCCATTTCATTCATTAATAAAAGAGCCAAATTATTACAAATTACAAATGAAGAAACGCAACAATTAGCTTTAGATCATTTACAATCGGATGTATATTTTGAAGGCGACGACATTCAACTAAAATTACAACAAGCTATTGCTAAACTACCTCAAAAGCAACAATTGGTTTTTAACATGAGGTATTTTGAAGATATAAAATATAAAGACATGTCCGAAATTTTAGAAACAAGTGAAGGCGCACTAAAAGCCTCTTATCACTTAGCTGTAAAAAAAATTGAAGACTATTTAACTAAAAATTAAACCATTATAACAAAATACAGTCTAAAGACTAAGATGAAACTAAAAGACTTACATAACGACAACAATTCAGGATTTAAAATCCCTAAAGATTATTTTAATAATCTCGAGGAGTCCATTTTAAATGAGGCAAAATTAGACGCCAAAGTTCCTAGTCATGGTTTTGTAGTTCCTGACCATTATTTCGATAATTTAGAAGATACGATTTATAAAAAAGCAACATCAAAAAACACTTCAAAAGTTAGAACTTTACAGGTTCAACCTTGGGTATATATCGCAAGTATAGCCGCGTGTTTAATGCTTATGTTTACACTTACGTTTTCTAATAATCAAGCTAACACTATAAGTTCTATTAATAACGAATCTCTTGAATCTTATATTTTAGACGAAGATTTAAATACTTCGGAAATGGCAACATTAATAACAGATTCAGATTTATTTGGAAGAGAAATTTTAAACAACGCCATAAGCGACGCAACTATAGATAACTATATTGAAAGTGAAATTGACCTTGAAGATCTTTTAGATAATTAAAATTTAATATATGAAAATACGATATATCATTTTACTATTCACCTTGTTTACTGTAAATGTATTTGCGCAAACTAAGGATGAAAAAATAGAAACTTTAAAAATTGCTTATATAACAGAAAAGTTAAACTTGTCTAAAACCGAAGCTCAGAATTTTTGGCAAATTTATAATACGTTTGAAGAGAAAAACGATGCCATTCGAGACGAGATGAGAGCGCGTAGAAAAAACACCGACTTAGATGCATTATCTGAAGCTGAAGCAAAAAAACTGTTAAGCGACATGATGAAGTCTAATGACGACAGACATCAATTATTTAATAAATATATGGCAGATTTAAAATCCGTTTTACCTGCTAAAAAAATAATCATTCTCAAGAAAACAGAAGAAGAATTCAGGCGAAAAATGCTTGAAGAATACAAAAAGAGACATCAAAACGATAAAAAATAACGTACAAAAAAGAGCCCATGGGCTCTTTTTTTATGCCCAAAATTAACGCACTCATCTTAAAAAACAAACACTACACAACTCATATAGAGCTCATTGAGAATTAAAACATACAAAACACCAGATTCAAATTAAAGGACCATTTTTAGGAGCATTTAAATAATTCTTTATTATAAATTATTTTGCTACATTTACAAGCAATAATTACTACTATATAAATCAATCGTTTCTTATACGTAATTTTAACTGTTTATGATTGCTTCAAATATTCGTCATTTAAGAACTCTAAAAAAGCTTTCGCAAGAATCTCTTGCTAACGCTCTTGGAATAACCCGCTCTAGAATTGGCTCTTACGAAGAAGGCCGATCAGAACCCGCTATAGATATGCTAATTCAGTTTTCAGAATACTTTAAACTTCCTTTAGACGTGTTATTGCGTACAGATTTAACAAAAACACAAGATGGCTCGTTCTTAAAAGTTGGAGAAAACCGTATTCTTTTTCCGATGGTAGTCGATTTAGAAGACGACGATTTAATAGAAGTCGTTCCTATAAAAGCTTCGGCTGGTTATTTAGACGGTTACGACGACCCAGAATACATAGATCAGTTACAAAAAATAAAGTTACCATTTTTACCCACCGGAAAACACCGAGCATTTCCTATTAAAGGAGATTCTATGTTGCCTTTAAAAGCTGGTTCGTTTGTTGTGGGTAAGTTTATTGAAGACGTTAGAGATATACAAAACGGACGTACTTATGTTATTTTAACTAGCTCTCAAGGCATGGTGTATAAACGGGTATATAATCAGATTGAAGAAAACCAAGGGCTCCTTCTAGTCTCAGATAATAAAACCTACGATCCGTATTTTATTTCTATCCATGATGTTCTAGAACTCTGGGAATTTACGTGTTGCATTAACACACAAGAATACGACGAGCATGAACTACAAATAAGTAGTATTATCAGAATGTTTACAGAGCTTGGCATTGAGCTAAAAGCTTTAGAAAAAATGATGCGATAATGATGTATACCATAATAGATATTGAAACCACAGGTAGTAGTAATAAGATTACAGAAATTGCCATTTTAAAACATGATGGAACTCAAATTATTGAAGATTTTACTTCGTTGGTAAATCCTGAAGCTCATATTCCGCCATATATTACAACGCTTACGGGGATTGACAACAGAATGGTTGCCAATGCGCCTACATTTTCAGAAATCGCTCAAGACATACTCGACATTACCGAAGATACCATATTTGTAGCTCACAATGTAAATTTTGATTATAACATTATTCGTAATTCGTTTAAGGAGCTAAATATTGATTTTAAACGTAAGAAATTATGTACTATTCGTCTATCGAGAAAACTAATCCCGGGACATCAATCTTATAGTTTAGGAAAGCTATGTACAGCCCTTAATATTGATGTTTTCGACAGACACCGTGCTAAAGGCGATGCAGAGGCTACCGTTATTTTGTTTGAACTGTTATTAGCTCAAGAACAAGCGGAAACCGTTTTTAAAAATTTCTTAAAACCATCGTCCAAAGAAGCAACTCTACCGCCACACCTACCTAATTCTGTTTTCAATGCCATTCCAAATAAAACGGGAATTTATTATTTTAAAAACAAAAAAGGGACCATTATCTATGTCGGAAAAGCAAAAGATTTAAAGAAACGTGTGCTTAGTCATTTCTATAATAAATCGGACAAAGAAATGAATTTATGCCGAGAAACAGCAGATATTACCTTCGACCTTTCAGGAAGTGAATTAATAGCTTTTCTTATGGAAGATGCGGCGATTAAAACGCATTATCCCGAATTTAATCAGGCGGCTAAACGAAACCCTAAAGCGTTTGCAATATTTAGTTACGAAGATCGAGATGGCATAAAACACTTGGCATATAATACATTAAAATCGGCTCCTAACCCACTGCAAATTTATTATTCAATCACAGACTGCAGACAACAATTGGAACACTATTGCAAAGCCTTTAATTTATGTCCGAAATACTGTCATTTACAAGAAAGCAACTCCGAATGTTCCCACTACCTCATCAACAATTGTAAAGGGATCTGTAGGCAACAAGAGGTGGTAGAAGACTATAATTTACGGGTGACCGAAGCTATAGAATCGATTAAGAATAGCCGACAAGAAATTGTGTTAAAACAAACAGGTAGACATCAAGAGGAATCGGCATTTATCTTAATTAAAGACGGCTTTTATAAAGGTTATGGATTTATAGATCATACAGAACAAATAATGACTACGGAAGATCTTGAACCTTTTTTAATTGCGCAACACGATACCATGCATACCCAGAAAATTCTACAAAGCGCAATTTTAAATACCAAAATAGTTGTAAATACAGATTCTATTGCCGTGTAAGTTATGACTGTTTAATTAAACCAGTCCCAAGTAATTTTTAAACCTTCGGCTACGGTAAATTGGGGTTTATAACCGAGTAAACGTTCTGCCTTAGAAATATCGGCTAGAGAATCGCGTACATCACCCTGCCTTGACGGGCCATAAACAGGTTCTAAATTAGAATCTGCCGCTGTTTTAATATCGTGCCACAACTGGTTAATACTAATGCGCTCGCCACAGGCCACATTAAATACTTCGTTAGCGGCGTCTTTAGAAGCAAAGAAGCCACGAACATTGGCTTGAATTACATTATCGATAAAAGTAAAATCTCGTGTTTGCTCACCATCACCATTAATATGTGCTGGAACATTATCCTTTACGGCCTGCATAAACAATGGGATAACAGCTGCATAATCGCCATTCGCACTTTGTTTAGGGCCAAACACATTAAAATATCTAAACCCGATAACATCAGTTCCGTAGGTCTTTCCAAACACATCTACGTACAATTCGTTTACATATTTTGTAACGGCATACGGAGATAAAGGATTTCCAATAATCTCTTCTACTTTAGGTAAATTTGCGCTATCGCCATAAGTAGAACTCGATGCGGCATATACCATACGTTTTACTGTATCGCTATCTTTTACAGCCACTAACATATTTAAAAACCCATTTATATTGGCATTATTTGTAGCTATGGGGTCTTCTATAGAACGTGGTACAGAACCTAAAGCGGCTTGATGGCTCACAAAGTCCATATCTCTCACAGCCAATTTGCAGGTCTCTAAATCTGTAATATCGCCTTCAACAAGTTCGAAAGCAGGATTTGAAATAAATGCTTCTATATTTTCATGATATCCATTAGAAAAATTATCCAGTACACGCACTTTCTTAATGCCGTATTTAAGTAGATATTCTACTAAATTCGAACCAATAAAACCTGCGCCTCCAGTAATCAAAACACTAATTTTTGATAAGTCTTCTGAATGGTATTTTGTATTGTACATAATTTTAAATTTGAGCCTATAATCTACCGTCTACAGATGCTTTTGGCAACAACGACTTCACATCGAATAGCACACCTGTTTCAGCTTTTAAGGCTGTGATATCTAATTCTAAAAACTCATTATGAGATACGGCTAAAATAACAGCATCATAATTATTTTTTAGAACAGAAGCATCTGATAATAAATCGAAATTATATTCGTATTTCACTTCTTCAGCCGAAGCCCAAGGATCGAATACATCAATATTAACATCGTATGTTTTAAGTTCATTAATAATATCTATAACGCGAGAATTTCTTATATCTGGACAATTCTCTTTAAACGTTATTCCTAAAACCAAGACATTAGAGCCTTTAATTTTAGCCCCTTTTTTAATCATTAATTTAATGGTTTCAGTCGCCACATACGCTCCCATGCTATCGTTCATTTTTCGACCAGCCAATATGATTTCGGGATTATATCCCGATTCAATGGCTTTTTGCGCCAAATAAAAAGGATCGACTCCAATACAATGACCTCCAACTAAACCTGGCGAAAAATTAATAAAATTCCATTTTGTTCCTGCCGCTTCTAAAACGGCTTTCGTATCGATATCTAATAATCTAAAAATTTTAGACAACTCGTTAACAAAGGCAATGTTTATATCTCGCTGAGAGTTTTCGATAACTTTTGCCGCCTCAGCCACTTTTATGGACGGCGCCATATGCGTACCCGCAGTAATAATTGTTTTATATAAATTATCTACACGTATTGCAATTTCGGGAGTAGAACCCGATGTTACTTTTAAAATTTTAGTAACTGTATGTTTTTTATCTCCTGGATTTATACGTTCAGGAGAATAGCCTGCAAAGAAATTTGTATTGAATTTTAATCCTGATATTTTTTCTAGAATTGGCACACAAATATCCTCTGTGACACCTGGATAAACGGTAGACTCGTAAATAACAATATCGCCTTCCTTTAAAACACGACCTACTGTTTCACTAGCTTTAACTAAAGGAGTAAACACCGGTTTGTTTAAGGTATCGGTAGGTGTAGGAACAGTGACTATAAAAATATTAGATGTAGACAGATCTTCAGGATTGTTAGAAACCAACAAACCAGACTCGGCATCTGGATTTGTAGTTAAAACAGCTTGTAGTTCGGGTGTTTCAACTTCTAAAGTTCGGTCTCTTCCAGATTGTAATTCGGAAACTCGATTTTGATTAATATCGAAGCCCACAACAAAATACTTCTTAGCAAATTCTACTGCTAAAGGTAATCCGACGTACCCTAAACCAATAATGGTAATCTTATCTTTTTTCTGCATAGTTACATTTAGTTCCCTACTTCTTTTTTATCACACTTCGCCTCACCATAAAGCGACCATATTATTTCAATAAATAAAACAGATTTTAATTGATCGATTAAATTTGTTGAATAAAGCGTTTAACACGTCCCACAATACCTTTTTTCTTATCACTTTCATGGTAGGCGTTTCCGTAAACCCCATAGCCATAACCATAACCGTACCCATAACCATAGCCATAACCGTAATTATGGTTCGTTTTATGCTTATAAAAGTTAAGAACGAAGCTTATGTTTTTAACTTCTCCCATGCGATATTTCGCATTTATTAAAGATAACATACCTTTTTTGGTGTAATCCAAACGCACCATAAACATCGTTGCATCTGCAAACTGAGTTAATTGTAAGGCATCGGTAACTAAACCTAGTGGTGGTGTATCTAAAATAATCATATCATACTCCTGACGAAGTTGCGCAATTAAATCGGTTAACACATCACTCATAAGCAATTCGGATGGATTTGGTGGTACAGGACCTGATGGAATCACATCCAAATTAGCCACATTAGTATGACTTGTTACTTCCTCCAAAGTATGTTCTCCAATAAGGTAATTTACTATTCCTAAATCGTTAGTGATTTCAAAATCATCAAATATTTTTGGCTTACGTAAATCTAATCCAAGTAATATGGTTTTCTTTCCAGACAAGGCATAAACCGTTGCCATGTTTATAGATGTAAACGTTTTTCCTTCTCCACTTACAGAAGACGTCACCATAATGGTTTTACCTAATTTTTCGTCGCCCTCTTGCTTTTTAAAGATAAACTGCAAACTTGATCTAATAGATCTAAACGATTCTGCTACGGCCGATTTTGGTTTCTCAAAAACAACAAGATTGTTATGGTATTTATACTTCCCGATTAATCCTAATATTGGAATCCGCGATAAGCGCTCCACCTCATCCGAACCATGAATTGTATTATCTAATAAGTAAATAATAAAAATCATAAGCATAGGTAAAAAGAAACCAACCATTAACGCCATCATATAATTTAGCGATTTGTTTGGACCTATAAGGCCTCCACCAATATCTTTAGCTTCATCTATAGATGTTATATCCGAAATGTTTGCAGCCTTAACAATGGCCGCCTCTCCACGTTTAGCCAAATACACATTATAAGATTCTTGACTAATATCTAATTTACGCTGTATTTTCAAATACTGTTGCTGATCTTCAGGTAAATTGCTCAACTTAGATTCTAAACTAGCCACCTGTCGTTGTATACTTTTTAACTGCAGTCTAATAGTGCTTTTGGTAGCATCTATTGTTTCAAGCAATACACGTTTTTCTGCATTTATCCGACGATCAAGATCTTTAAACAAATCAGAACTTTCTTTCATGGTATACTCTAAACTCTGACGTTCAATCGCCAAGGCTGTTATTTTACTAACACTTTGCTGAATATTGGGTTCTTCAATCCCTACCGAAGAAGGCGCTGCAATATTTATATAGTCGGTTTTTGTTCGTAAATAATCATCTAATGCATTTAAATAATTCAGCTTAGTTTGATCAATTTCCTTAGCCATTTCATATTCTCGCAAACGGGCCGATACTTCAGTCATTTCTGCATCAACATCAAAAACCTTATTTTGTTTTCTAAACGTATTCATCTCGTCGGAAACATCTTTAAGGCTATTATTTACACTCGCTAAACTGCTGTCAATAAATTTAATTGTATTTGTAGCGTATAGGTTTTTACGCTCTAATTCTGTCCTACTTAAAATAGCTGAAGTCGCATTTAAATAAGCAACAATTTTCGCTTTATTATGACCAGATAATGAAAGTCTAAGTACAGATGGAGATTCTTTAGAAAACGGAGACGTATCTACCGCATTCTTATAGGTATTTACAACTTGGTCGAAGTTTGAGAATTTTATAAAAAACTCCGAATTCTCGGAAATGGCCTGTTCTGGCCTAGTGAATAGAGTAAAATGCGCAAAAGGTAAAACTACAGGTTTCCCAATGGTAAAGGTTTTATTAAACGATCCGACAGGTAGACTTACACGATCGGTATGTTTATCGCCGTAAAACTGAACAGTCCCTGCGTCGTTTTCAAATTCGGTAAAAATTTCAAATTGCGTATCATTTATAAATCTGATACCTAAAGTATGATTTAAAAGCTGTCCTTGCCCTTTGTCTATTTCAATGTAAAAAGGAGAATTTCCATAAATATCAAGTTTTCTATACTTCCCTTCCTTTAAATAATCTATATAAAATTGAAGCGAATCTACAACCATCTCGTTATGCGTTCTAGTCTGCAAGGAGGTAATTACTTTACCGACTTTCCCCGAAACACCACCCCAGTTGAAGGAAATACTGGTATTGGCTGTAAAAAATGGATTCTGATCATTTTCTACAGTAATTAAAGAATCTAGCTTATATATATTTTGCTTTCTAACATTTATTAAATAAGCTATTACTAAAGCCGTACCAATGCATAATAAAACTAATTTCCAGAGATTAAGAACTTTAAATAAATAGCCTCTAAAATCGAAGGTCATCCCTCCAGATTCCATATGGTCCTGATCGTCATACTCGTACTGTGTCATCTGTTATAATCGATCTATTAATAATATTGTTGTAGTTAATATGGCCATTACAGAAGCTATAGAAGCCAATGTTTGCATACCCGTTTCTCCTGTTCCCCAAGATTTCTGCTTGAGAGGTTTAACGTAAATAATATCATTAGGTTGTATGTAATAATAAGGCGAGTTCATTACATTATCTTGAGTAATGTCTAAATGATGTATTTTCTGGCCCTGCGGATATTGTCTAATAATCATGATATCTTTTCTATCTCCTGTAATTGGAATTTCTCCGGCGTTTGCAATCGCTTCAAAAATATTTACACGATCTTGAAATAACGTATTAGTACCAGGGCTTCCAACTTCTCCACTAACGGTATATCGTAAACCAGTAAGTTTTACCGTTACAAAAATATTAGCGGTCTCTTTAAACTGCTCTTCCAGTAATTTTTTTTCTAAAATAATTTCAATTTCTTCGGTAGTATATCCTAAAACATTAACTCTACCCAAAGCAGGAACCCGGATTTCCCCGTGTAAATCTACTGTAAAGCCATCGAAATAAGCGCGCTCATCGCTGTTTGCGCTTAATAAATCTTCTCCCATCGGATTAAACAACTGAACAGCATCTTGATCGAGTGCTTTTACTCTAATATTTAAAATATCGTAAATCTGCACACGATAGGGTGACTGCGATGCAACTACTTTTGAAATGGAGTCTGCAACAGTTTCTTGCGGTTGTAAGTATACCATTTCTTTATGAGGAACACATCCTGCGAATAAAAGACATAATACAATGCAAAAAAAAAGGAAATTTTTAGTCATGAATGAAGGTAGGTGATTTACCAACAAATATAAGTTTTCGCAAGGAATATCAAAACTAATCGTTTACTTTTTGGATATTTGCACAACAATTATTAAACAAAAGAAGCACTTGAATTATTTAACAGTAGAAAACATAGCCAAATCTTACGGAGAACTTACGTTGTTCGAAAACCTATCCTTTAGCATTCATAAAGACCAGAAGGTTGCATTTGTTGCTAAAAACGGAACAGGAAAAACATCTATTTTGAACATTCTGGCTGGTCTCGATCAGGCCGATACTGGACAAATAATTTTTAGAAAAGATATTACAGTCTCTTTTTTACCTCAGGAACCTGTTTTAGACCCCAACCTAACCATTGAAGCCACTATTTTTGATGGTGATCACGATATTTTAAAAGTGATTAAAAATTATGAGGCCGCATTACACAATACCGAAGATGCAGATGCTTACCAAAAAGCATTCGAGCAAATGGATCGCTATAATGCTTGGGATTTTGAAACCCAATACAAACAGATCTTATCCAAATTAAAATTAGATAACTTCTCTCAAAAAGTAAGTACGCTATCAGGTGGACAAAAAAAGCGTTTAGCATTAGCCAATGCTTTAATTAATAAACCCGATTTATTAATTTTAGATGAGCCTACCAACCACTTGGATCTGGAAATGATTGAATGGTTAGAATTATTTTTTGCTAAAGAAAACATGACCTTATTTATGGTTACTCACGACCGTTTTTTCTTAGAACGTGTATGTAACGAAATTATAGAATTAGATCAAGGCGAACTTTTTAGCTACAAAGGAAACTACTCGTATTACCTAGAAAAAAAGGAAGCTCGAATAGCCCAAGAAGCGGTAGAAGTTGGAAAAGCAAAACAAGTGTTTAAGAAAGAATTAGACTGGATGCGACGTCAGCCAAAGGCACGTACCACAAAGTCTAAATCTAGAATAGACGATTTTCATGATATAAAAGAACGCGCTCACAAACGTCGTAAAGACCATAAAGTAGAGTTAGAACTTAATATGGAGCGCTTAGGAAATAAGATTGTAGAATTACACAATATTAAAAAGGCCTTCGAAGATAAAACCATATTAGACGGATTTACATACAACTTCCAACGCGGGGAACGTATTGGTATTATTGGTAAAAACGGAACAGGAAAATCTACGTTTTTAAATATCCTTACCGAAACCACAAAACCAGATAGTGGAACCATTACCTTAGGAGAAACGGTTAAGTTTGGCTATTACACCCAAGCTGGTATAGAGGCTAAACCAGATCAAAAAGTTATTGATGTTGTTCGTGACTTTGGTGATTATATTCCGTTAAAAAAAGGAAGACAAATTAGCGCGCAGCAACTTTTAGAACGCTTTTTATTCGACAGAAAAAAACAATACGATTTTGTAGCAAAGCTAAGTGGTGGTGAACGTAAGCGTTTATATTTATGTACCGTTTTAATTCAGAATCCTAACTTTTTAATCTTAGATGAGCCTACCAACGATCTTGACATTGTAACCTTAAACGTTCTTGAAGATTTTCTTTTAGATTTCCCTGGATGTTTACTTGTTGTAACACACGACCGTTATTTTATGGATAAAATTGTAGATCACCTATTTGTATTTAGAGGCCAAGGCGTTATTGAAGATTTCCCAGGAAACTACAGCGATTTTAGATCTTACGAAGATAGCCCAGAGGTTTCTCCTGCAGAGGACAAGAAAGAAAAGAAAAATTGGAAACAAGAATCTGGACCAAAACTGTCTTATAACGAGCAAAAGGAATACAACAACATAGAAAGCAAATTAAAATCTATGGCGTTCGATAAAACAGAATTGGAAGCTAAATTTCTAGATCCGGATCTATCTCCAGAGAAAATTAATGAGCTATCGGAAAAATTAGAGAAGCTCATAAAAGAAATGGACGAGAAAGAAGAACGTTGGTTTGAACTCGCTGCGAAACTAGAAGAATAAATAATTCCGATTTTACAGCTAGTGCTTTACCAAATTATACAGTATTTAAAGTTTTTAAAACGCTCCACTAATCAGCATGGAGTGCACTCCCCTTTTGTCTATAATTTAGTCACAAAATGTTTCTACGACAAGAAAGGATATCAAGATTACGCTTTATTATCTAGTTATAAAAAAACGCTTTTACATACTAAGAGCACCCTACAAATAACCGATTTAGGCACAGGTTCTGTATACACCAAAAGTAATACTAGACCTATAAATACTATTGCAAAAAATGCTGGTGCCTCCCTAAAACATACCAAGTTATTATACCGATTGACCAGATATTTTCAATTTAATAATAGCTTGGAATTGGGGACCTCTCTAGGCGTATCAACTCACGCCATAGCTTTAGGAAATAAAAAAGGTAAAATTATTTCCATAGAAGGCTGTCCTAATATTGCCCAATTTACAAGTCAAAATTTAAAGAAAAACCACGTTACGAATGCCGAAGTTTTAATTGGAGATTTTAGTGAAATCATTCCCAAATTAAACAACAACACCCTCGATTTTGTATTGTTCGATGGTAATCATAACAAAACAGCGACGTTAGCATACTTCGAATTGTTATTACCAAAAACACATAATGATACTGTTTTTATATTCGACGACATTTATTGGTCACAAGGCATGACAGAAGCTTGGGAAATCATTAAAAATCATGCTAAAGTTAAAGTGACCATAGACACATTTCAGTATGGATTTGTGTTTTTTAGGCAAGAACAAGTCAAAGAGCATTTTACTATTAGATTATAGCATCTCTTTTTATAACTTTGCACAATATTGCATAAAGCAAAATTCAATTTTCATCCAATAACTTACTCCTAACATTCAATTTTATGTCTATTTTTTTCGACAATCCGTTTAAAGGTAAAATCATAAAAGATCACACCACAAACCCAAATATCATTGCGGGAAAATATTCGCATTATTCTGGGTATTACAATCAGAATTCTTTCGATGAATGTGCCCGGTTTTTATCACAAGATGAAATTGGCGTAGATAAACTTATAATTGGTTCATTTTGTTCAATTGGTAGCGGTGTTAATTTTATAATGGCAGGCAACCAAGGCCACAGACACGATTGGATTTCAAGTTTTCCATTCCATTATATGTCGGATAACGAGCTATTTAAAAAGAGTATAGATGGTTATAGAACAAAAGGAGATACTGTAATTGGAAACGATGTATGGATAGGTAGTGAAGCTATGATTATGCATGGTGTAAAAATTGGAGATGGTGCCGTTATTGGAAGTCGCTCACTGGTTACTAAAAATGTAGAACCGTACTCTATAGTTAAAGGCAATCCCGCTGTAGAAATTCAGAAACGCTTCTCGGACAGCCAGATAAAAAAATTAATGGAAATGAAATGGTGGAATTGGGACGAAAAAATATTAGCAGAGGCAATCCCAATATTGTGTTCACAAAATATTGATTTACTGTATAAATTTTATAAACTAAATATATTACCAACAGTAAAAAAACCTGCCTTAAACTTTAAGCCTAAAATAATTTTTAAATAATATTTTGTAACATTCTCTTTCACCGTGCGTCTTACATCTAAGTATAATTCCTGTACCTTGCAATAACCAAAACCAATTTTAGTTTTATGGATAACGTCATAGAAATCACCAATATTACTCGCGATTTTAAACTCGGACAAGAAACTGTTCACGTGTTAAAAGGCATCGATTTAACCATAAAACGTGGCGATTATATTGCTATAATGGGACCTTCAGGTTCAGGAAAATCAACGTTAATGAATCTTCTTGGTTGCCTAGATACGCCTACTGCCGGAACCTACATTTTAAATGGTAAGGATGCTAGTAAAATGACAGACGACGAGTTAGCCGATATTAGAAATACCGAGATTGGCTTTGTATTCCAGACCTTTAACTTACTACCAAGAACAACGGCTCTAGACAACGTGGCTTTACCAATGGTATATGCGGGCTACTCTAAAGCAGACCGTACAAAACGTGCCGAAGAAGTTTTAACCGAAGTTGGTTTGTCAGACCGAATGGACCATAAACCCAATCAGCTTTCTGGAGGACAAAGACAACGTGTGGCTGTTGGCCGTGCACTTGTAAACAAGCCTTCTATAATTTTAGCCGATGAACCTACAGGGAATTTAGATTCTAAAACCTCTGTAGAAATTATGGGATTATTCGACACCATTCACAGGCAAGGAAATACCGTAATCTTGGTTACACACGAAGAAGATATTGCCGAACATGCGCATAGAATTATTCGTTTACGCGACGGACTTATTGAAAGCGATACTAGAAACGAAAAAATTGTAGTTCCAGCATAACGCGACCCCATAAACAAATCTTAATTCATTTTTAAAGCCTAAAATTTCCATGTAACTTTGAAATATGCCACCTGTTGGCACAATCTTAATTTAAGAATTCGAAAACACATGAAAATATATACTAAAACGGGAGACAAAGGTACAACGGCCCTATTTGGAGGCACGCGTGTGCCCAAACATCACATCCGTATAGAAAGTTACGGCACCGTAGACGAACTTAACTCTTACATTGGCCTTATTCGAGACCAAGATATAAACCCAGCTTACAAAGAAATTTTAATTAGTATTCAGGACAGACTGTTTACTGTTGGAGCCATGTTAGCGACGCCACCAGAAAAAGCAATTCTAAAAAACGGAAAAGAACGTTTAAATATTCCGAAGATTGAGGATGCCAATATCACGCTTCTGGAAACAGAAATGGATACCATGAATGCCGAACTACCACCAATGACGCATTTTGTATTACCTGGCGGGCACCAAACTGTGTCATTCTGTCACATTGCACGCTGTGTTTGTCGTAGAGCAGAGCGCTTAGCCTCAGAGTTAAACGACATAGAACCCTTAAATCCGCAAACTCTGACGTATCTAAACCGTCTTTCTGACTACATTTTTGTGTTGGCACGAAAGTTGTCTCATGACTTACAAGCAGACGAAGTAAAGTGGATTCCTGAAAAGCATTAAAAGCTACCATTTCAAGAAAAATGATAACCCGCTTTAAGTCAATTTGTTTGCTTAAAACAAAGCGTTCTTTAATTTAATGATGAAATAATTCATTTTTTTCTTGACTATTTAAACTAAAAAATTATTTTTGCAAAAAATAAAAACGAATTACAGATGTATTGGACATTAGAATTAGCATCATATTTAAGTGATGCGCCTTGGCCAGCTACTAAAGATGAGCTGATTGACTACGCGATTAGAACAGGAGCTCCTCTAGAAGTTGTAGAAAATTTACAATCCATTGAAGATGAAGGAGATTCGTACGACTCTATTGAAGAGATCTGGTCAGATTACCCGACAGATGAAGATTATCTCTGGAACGAGGATGAATATTAATATTACATAAAGAAAAGTTAAAAAGTCTCGTATCGAGGCTTTTTTTTGTGCTATTCTGTATTAAACATAACAACAAAACGTATATTTGAGTGCTTTATTTTTTAGCATTTAAAGTACTTAACTGTATCTATTAAGTCGCAAGGCTTAATGCAAACTAAACACACATACACATGAATTTTTTAAATTCTGTACTTAAGGTATTTGTTGGAGACAAATCCAAGCAAGATGTTAAAGCCATCATGCCTTTAGTAAATAAAATTAAAACTTTTGAAAAAGCTCTAGAAGCTTTATCTCACGACGAACTTAGAGCGAAAACAGCTTTCTTTAAGGCTAAAATTGCTGAAGGTCGTAAACCTTTTGAAGATCAAATTACTGCGCTTTTAGATGAAGCTAACAACACCGAAGACATAGACAGACGTGAAGATATTTATCAAGAAATAGATAAATTAAAAGACGATTCTTATGTGGCCACAGAAGATGTATTAAACGACATTCTTCCAGAAGCCTTTGCAGTGGTTAAAGAAACAGCAAAACGTTTTAAAGACAATACAAACATAACAGTTACAGCTAATACTTTTGATAGAGAAATTTCTGGAATTAAAGATTATGTTGTTTTAGAAGACGATAAAGCCATTTGGGCAAACTCATGGGATGCTGCAGGAAAAGCCATCACATGGGATATGGTACATTACGATGTACAACTTATTGGTGGTATTGCCATGCACCAAGGTAAAATTGCAGAGATGCAAACAGGGGAAGGTAAAACATTAGTTGCAACCTTACCTATGTACCTAAACGCATTAGCAGGTAAAGGTGTGCACTTAGTTACGGTAAACGACTACTTAGCAAAACGTGATAGCGCATGGATGGCGCCTATTTTTCAATTCCATGGTTTAAGTATCGATTGTATCGATTACCACCAACCAAACTCCGAAGCACGTAAAAAAGCATATAATGCCGATATTACTTACGGAACAAATAACGAATTTGGTTTCGATTATTTACGTGATAATATGGCGCATTCTCCAAACGATTTGGTACAACGTCCGCACCACTATGCCATTGTCGATGAAGTCGATTCTGTATTGGTAGATGATGCCCGTACACCATTAATTATTTCTGGTCCAATTCCTCAAGGAGACCGTCACGAATTCACAGAATTAAAGCCTAAGGTAGAAGATATCGTTTCTGTACAACGTAAATACTTAACAGGTGTTTTTGCAGAAGCTAAAAAATTAATTACCGAAGGAGACACTAAAGAAGGTGGCTTTAAATTGTTACGTGTATTCCGTGGAATGCCTAAAAACAAAGCCTTAATTAAATTTTTAAGTGAAGACGGGGTAAGACAATTACTTCAGAAAACTGAAAATCACTATATGCAAGATAACAACCGTGAGATGCCTAAGGTAGACGAAGAGTTGTACTATGTTATAGATGAAAAAAATAATCAGATTGAATTATCAGACAAAGGGGTTGAATACCTTTCTGGTAGCGACAATCCAGACTTTTTCGTGATGCCAGAAATTGGTATTGAAATGGCTAAAATTGAAGCAAAAGGTTTACCTGCAGAAGAAGAAGCTAACGAAAAAGAAGATTTATTTAGAGACTTCGGAATTAAATCTGAACGTATCCATACCTTAAATCAATTACTTAAAGCCTACGCCCTATTTGAAAAAGACAATCAATATGTGGTAATGGACAATAAAGTAATGATTGTTGATGAGCAAACTGGTCGTATTATGGATGGTCGTCGTTATAGCGATGGATTACACCAAGCGATTGAAGCTAAAGAAAATGTAAAAATTGAAGCGGCAACGCAAACTTTCGCAACCGTTACACTTCAAAACTTCTTTAGAATGTACCGTAAACTTTCTGGTATGACGGGTACAGCAATTACCGAAGCGGGAGAATTATGGGAAATCTATAAACTTGATGTTGTAGAGATTCCAACAAACCGTCCGATTGCTAGAATAGATAAAGACGATTTAGTTTACAAAACTAAACGTGAAAAATACAATGCGGTAATCGACGAGGTTACTAAATTATCTCAAGCCGGTCGACCAATCTTAATTGGTACAACCAATGTAGAGATTAGTGAACTTTTAGGAAAAATGTTAAGTATCCGTAAAGTACCACACAACGTATTAAACGCGAAATTACATAAAAAAGAAGCCGACATTGTTGCCGAAGCTGGTCAGCCAGGACAAGTAACTATTGCCACAAACATGGCAGGTCGTGGTACCGATATTAAATTAATCGACGAAGTTAAAAAAGTTGGTGGTTTAGCAATTATTGGTACAGAACGTCATGATTCGCGTCGTGTAGACCGTCAGTTACGTGGTCGTGCTGGTCGTCAAGGAGATCCAGGAAGTTCTCAATTCTATGTATCGTTAGAAGATAACTTAATGCGATTATTCGGATCGGAGCGTATTGCTAAGATGATGGATAAAATGGGATTAGAAGAAGGTGAAGTGATTCAGCATTCTATGATTTCAAAATCTATTGAACGTGCTCAGAAAAAAGTTGAAGAAAATAACTTTGGTGTTCGTAAACGTTTATTAGAGTACGATGATGTTATGAACGCGCAACGTGAAGTAGTTTACAAACGTCGTCACCATGCCTTATTTGGGGAACGTCTTCGTGTAGATTTAGCAAATATGATTTTTGATACTGCTGAAAACATTGCAGAAGTAAACAAAGATGCTAACGACTATAAGAATTTCGGATTTGAATTGATTCGTTATTTCTCAATGGCCAATCCGGTTACCGAACAAGAATTTGCTAAATTATCTGTTCAAGATATTTCGGCAAAAGTATATGCTGCAGCTTTCGACCATTACAAAGCAAAAATGGCTAAAAATGCAGAGCTTGCATTCCCAATTATTAAGAATGTTTTCGAAACTCAGGGTGAGAAATTTAAGCGTATAGTTGTACCATTTACAGATGGTGTAAAAACACTACAAGTGGTTACAGATTTACAACAAGCTTACGAAACTGAAGGAAAACAATTAATTACAGATTTCGAAAAGAATATTACACTAGCCATTATCGATGATGCATGGAAATCGCATTTACGTAAAATGGACGAACTTAAGCAGTCTGTACAATTAGCGGTTCACGAACAAAAAGATCCATTGTTAATTTACAAATTCGAAGCTTTCGAATTGTTTAAAGTGATGATCACTCAAGTCAATAAAGATGTGATTTCATTCTTATTTAAAGGAGAATTACCAAGTGAAGATCAGAATGCAATTAGCGAAGCAAAACAAGTGGCTCCTAAAAAGCAACAAGTAGAAACGACTAAAGAAGAAATTCCTAATTTAGACGAACGCGCTTCACAAAGTAGAGCTGCAGGTCAGACGCAACGTCAGCCAGAAGTTGTAGAAACTATTGTAAGAGACAAGCCAAAAATTGGTAGAAACGATAAAGTAACCATAAAGAATGTAATGAACGGCGAAAGTAAAACCGTGAAATACAAACAAGCCGAACCGCTTTTAGCTAAAGGTGATTGGGTAATTACAGAATAGTATATTCTACTATATATTTAAACAACAAAAAAGCTGTCTATTTTATAATAGACAGCTTTTTTTCGTTTTAATTAATCTAACAAAGGATAAATAGACCTCATTTTATCATTAATAATAATTATTTCAACTTCAATTCCTGATACTGTTTGAGATATAAATACGTTCTTTTTGCCAGCTACTTTTTGTTTTTGTTTAACAGCAAATTCACATTCATGAAATAACTGATGCATACTCCAGTTTCGTGGAAAAAAAGTAGTTGACTTTTCTTTTTTAACCCAAGTATTAGTTTTCTTATCTAAGAACTCTATTTCTGCTTCCCATATTCCGGTCTTGTTATTTTGTTTGATAAGCTCTAAAATTTTTACCCTCTCCGAATTATAATAGTGAACTCCAGACACCTTTCCTTTTTTCACTTGCCCCTTGATACAATGTTCAAAGATTTCAACAAAGTTCAAATCGACACTTGAATTCTTTTTAGTAAGAATTAAATCTTTTATTTCTGTAATGTTTTTTTCAAGACAAATTTGCTCAGCTCTTTTTGGGTTTCTTAAAACTATATTCCGATAAATAGTTGATTTCCTCTTTAGAGTTGGTAAATCATTAAATGGACCTTCTCCTTCTGCAAGATTAATAGTGTACATAGCAGGAATCTTATTAATTCTAACTCCTGGTTTTAAACCTTGCTTATCATTTATGAAAGTATTTTTAACTATGTAATATTTGAATTTCAAAAAATTATGTTTTAATACATTTTAACTTTTACAACTTAGTAAAACAAATATAGCCGATAATCCATTACTATTCAGGATATCGGCACACAAAGTCCTATGTTAATAAGACGTATTTTAACTATATAAAATTGTATTTACTCCATTGACACCTTACTAAATTTCGCATTCACAATAATAGATTTATTGCTACTTAAATTCCCCGTAGAAAATGTAGACACGTTTTCACTGCTCGTTTTTTTAGGATGTTTAAATCGGGATTGCTTGCCGTTGTACTGCAAACTATACTCCGTTTTTGGCAAACTAATTAAGGCATCGCTATTTTCTAAAACAATATTTAGATTCTGAAACGTATCTGCTATTTTAGATATTTTAAGATCACCAAAACTCCCATTAATTATGGTGTTTCCTGTAAGTTGCCCCAATTGTATATTCGATGAATTTGAATTTAACACCAACTGATTTACAGCGCCAATATTAGCTTGTTCTACATACTTTAACACCAACTGCCCCTGATTCCAATTGGTAATAGACACGGGCGCATAAGACACCGCGATGGAAGTGTTACTCCCATCGATAGTGTTTGCTGTTAATTTGGTATGCGACATTTCGGCCTTTAAGTTTTCTATAAGCGATACAAATTGTAATTCGCCATATTTTACATTCACTTTTAAATTTGCCTTTTTGGGCATGTGAATAATAATAGTCTTTTTTATATGAGGACTGCTATCCGGCATGCTTCTGCCCTGCTCTGCGCGTGCTCTAGCTTCTTCGGCTTTCATTCGGCTCGCTTCGGCATGCTCTTGGGCTTCCATTTGCTTTTCAAATGATTTGCCAAACGATTCTCCCCAAGCTTCCATTTGTTCCTCAAAATCCTTTCCGAAGCCGTTTTCAAATTGTTTTCCCCAGGCTTCCATTTGCTTGCCATAAGATTCGCCAAACTTTTCGCCCCAAGCTTCCATTTTTTTCTCGTAATCTTCAAAACCAGAGGCGCTAAACTTCTTCGCCCAAGCCTTCATTTTATCTTGATACTCTTTTCCGTATTCTTTCTGGTAAGTTTTACTCCACTTATCTAAATACTTTTCACCTTCGTTTTTATACGCTTCATAATCAAAATGTACTTGATTCATACCTTCTGGTAATTCGGGTAATTCTGGCATTGTTGGTGGTTCCGGCATATTGGGCATTTGTGGCATATTCGCAAAATGTTTCATATCTGGTAACGGTGGCATGGGTGGCATATCGGCCAATTCGAATTCTAAATGCTGTAGTGCTGAAATTGAATTCACATCAAAATCATAACCTACATCCCAACCATTTTGCATGCCTTTACTCGAAATATTCACAAAACCGCTAGACCCACTTACATCTACATTCCACTCTTTTAACGCCTTTTGTAAATCAGACTGACTTAATTGATCACTTTCTACAAAAGCTTCTACTTCAATCACGTCTTTATTCCACGTATCGATTTTTACTATGGTGTAATTCGATTCTAAATTAATAGTCACCTCTTTATTCACTTTTAAAGATTGCGATGCCTTAGATAGCTTTTGTTGTGCTTGTGTTAGATTAGACGCAAACACAACTAGCACTAAACTTGTAATTGATTTTATAATTAACTGTTTCATTTTTTTGATTGATTTTTTAAATAGATTGTTCCACCGCCTCATCGGCAATAACATCGGTACTGAATTCTTTTAACTGATCGCGTAAACGGTATAACAAGTTTAAACGCAATTTTAGATTATCGATTAAGGCATTTACGGTTAATTCGCTCGGGCCAGATTCGGTTAATTCTATAGATAACTTTTTGTATTCGTTGGTTAATTCTTCTAAACGCTGAATGTAACCATCGATTAATTCTTTATTTTCTGGTGTTAATTCTACCTTAGATAATTCGGTATGAATACTCGCCAGATAATAATCTTCAACTTTCTTTAAGTCGGGAGACAAATCGCCTAAGGTTTTTGTTTTTACAACTGGCGTTACTTCGGTTTCTACAACTTGCTGTTGTGTTTCTGTTACTTGATCAGCATTAAAAAACGTATATCCTCCAAAGCTCAACGCAAATAGAAGCACTAAACTCGCCGCGATAGCCATCCAATTAAATTTAGATTTTGGCGGATCTTGAGGCACACTAGCCTTTAACTTTTCTAAAAAGCGTGCTTCATGTCCTTCAGACAACCGGTCGTCTTTTTGATGTGCTTTTTCGGCTTCAAATAAATCTCTAATATCTTGTGCCATAACTCTTCGTTTTTAAAAGTTCTTGTAATTTTTGTTTTCCTCGCGATAATTGTGTGCGTGAGGCGACTTCAGAAATGTTTAAAATTTCGGAAATCTCTTGATGATCATACCCTTCAATTAAAAACAACATCACCACATATTTATACTTTTCTGGTAAGGTTTCTATAACATGTTTTATATCATTTAGAGTCACACCATCATCCACCGTCCAATTATCATGAGTATCTGCATCGACCACCTTGAGGTGCACCTCTTCTAAAACATCCAACTCTTGTTTTTTAGATTTAAGTGAATCGATACACGTATTCACAACAATACGTTTTAACCAAGCCCCAAAAGTGACGTCGCCTTTAAATTGATGTAGTTTACTAAAGGCCTTTATAAATGCATCTTGCACCAGATCTTCGGCCTCTGCTGTGTTCGAAATAAACCGTTTGGCAACACTATACATCCCATGGCAGTACTGGTTGTATAACTGCAATTGCGCCTTCTGGTCATGCCGTTTACATGCTTCTATAATATCAATAGAAAATAAATTCACTTGTGGTTATATTGGTTAGTATACATCTTAAAGACGTTCTTTTTTTTGAAGTGTTGCAAAAAAGTAAAATATTTTTCCTGTTGCCTGTTAAAATTAGTTTAATTAAATTAAAGGGTATTTAAGTTCAGTATCTTTTAAAGTATCTTTACCTCCTAAATACAAATTGTTTTATGAATAGATTTTTAAAATGGGTTATGATTCTTCTATTGTTTGTTGCGATAGGAGTATTTCTATATGCATATTTTGAAAAAGACGCTTTCAATAAAGTACTTAGTCCGAAGGACACTGTAGAATTTAAACTAAACGATTTAGAGTTAGAAGTATTTTACAACAGACCTTCTAAACGTGATCGTTTAATTTTTGGTGGCTTGGTACCTTATAACGAAGTTTGGAGAACCGGTGCCAACGAAGCCACTACTTTTAAAACAAATAAGCCTTTAAAAATAGGCGATAGTACTTTGCCTGCAGGAAAATACACTCTGTGGTCTATTCCCAACGATTCGACTTGGCATGTCATGTTTAACAAGAAGCAATACAAATGGGGCGTAGACGAAACCATGCAAGCCATGAGAGATCCCGCTTTTGATGTGGTAGATTTGCAAGTTCCTGTAGAAAAACTAAATAACTCGGTTGAAGAATTTACTATTTCTTTCGATAATTCTACCGATAATTTAGCCTTAACCATGGCGTGGGACGACGTGAAAGTTGCAGTACCACTTAAGTAAGTTCCCTATTCTATTTCCATTTATCGTACATTTGTAAATGTTAAAATTTTCTTTTGTAGAAAAAAGAATACATTTGCACTTTCAAGTTTCCATCTATGAGCTACCAATTCACCATTATAGTTCCCGTTTATAATGAAGAAGATAATTTATTACGCGTCGAACAAGAACTTTTAGCCTATGCCAAAACAGCATCTAAAAGCACTAAAATATTACTTGTAAACGACGGTTCTAAGGATAACAGTCAGGAACTTATTGAAGCTATCTGCTCTCGAAACCCTGAGTTTGAATTTATAAGTTTTAAACAAAACAGAGGTTTAAGTGCGGCTATAAAAGCAGGTTTCGATTATACAAATACACCACTCGTGGGTTATATCGATTCCGATTTACAAACAACACCTTCCGACTTTAATATTTTATTACAACATATTGGCGAGTACGATTTGGTTACAGGAGTCCGCGCTAACCGAAAAGATTCGTTTGTGAAAAATATGTCTTCGACCATAGCAAATGGCATTCGCAGAAGTTTCACTCACGATGGTATGGACGATACTGGTTGTCCGTTAAAAGTTATTAAAACAGATTATGCCAAGCGTATTCCCATGTTTAAAGGCTTGCACCGGTTTTTACCTGCCATGATTTTACTGCAACACGGTAAAATTATTCAGGTTCCTGTACAACATTTTCCAAGAATTGCTGGAGAAGCTAAATTCGGATTATTAAATAGATTGGTAGGACCTTTAATAGATTGTTTTGCATATTTATGGATGAAAAAGAAGTATATTAACTACGAAATTGAGACCCGTAGTTAATGAGTAATTGGATTATATACACCATAGGATTTCTTGCGCAAATCTTATTTTCTTCAAGACTAGTCGTACAATGGATTACGTCGGAGAAGAAACGTAAAGTAATTACACCTACTCTATTCTGGACCTTAAGTCTAATCGCTTCTTTTCTACTTTTTGTTTATGGCTACTTAAGGCAAGATTTTGCTATAATGCTTGGACAAAGTTTAACGTATTACATCTACATAAGAAATCTTCAGCTTCAAAACGAATGGCAAAAATTTCCGAAGGCCATACAATGGTTTTTACTTGTAGTTCCAATTCTTATTGTAGTTTACTATTTTAATAATAACAAAATAGATATCACGTTTTTGTTTACGAATGAAGATATACCCGTATGGTTATTAATATTAGGAATTGTATCGCAAGTTGTATTTACCTTTCGTTTTATCTATCAATGGATTTATTCTGAAAAAAGGAAATCATCTACTTTACCCTTTGGTTTTTGGGCATTGAGTTTAGCGGGATCCGTTCTTATACTTGTTTATGCCATTTTACGGAAAGATCCCGTGCTGTTTACAGGACATATTCTAGGGGCTATAATATATAGTCGAAACTTAGTTTTAATAAAGAAATACAATGATTAAGATCATCGAAAAATATCCTGTTGCTTTTATTTGTATTACGGTCGCTCTAATGCTTCTTCCTAATTTACATGTTATGCAAGTAACAATCATGGAAGCGAGAAACTTTATTACAGCTCGTGAAATGATAACCGATAACCATTGGATTTTAACAACAATGAACGGTGAAGCCCGCTACGAAAAACCGCCTTTACCTACATGGTTATCTGCCATATCGGCTTCTATATTTGGATTACATGTTTATGCGTTAAGATTACCTACTGTATTTTTAATTATGGTGATTGGCGTTTTCGTATACCGCTTATCTTATTCCATCTTAAATAATACCTTGCACAGTCTAGTAAATGCCTGTATTGCTTTCACCTCCTTTTATGTGGTTGGCATTACGGTTGAAGCGCCTTGGGACATTTACGCTCATGGCTTTATGCTAATTGCAATTTATCATCTATTTCAGCTCTTTCAAAAAGAAAAAAATTACTGGAAACATACTATTATAGCTGGAATTTGTTTGGGGCTGTCTTTTTTAAGCAAAGGTCCAGTATCTTTATACGTACTGTTCTTACCGTTTTTATTGGCATACAGCTTCACTTATAAATTCAAAAATTTTCGACCTAAAACCTTCTCTATATTTAGTGTACTACTTTTAATGGTCGCTATTGGTGGTTGGTGGTTTATTTACGTGCGCATAATAGATCCTGAAACATTTTCCCATATTACTTCTAAAGAAACAAGCAATTGGGGAAGTTATAATATTCGTCCGTTTTATTACTACTGGAGCTTCTTTATTCAAAGTGGTATATGGACGGTTCCTGCATTTATTGGCTTACTATATCCGTATTTAAAATCGAGAGTTCGCAACTTAAAGGCATATAAATTCAGTTTTTATTGGACGATTTTTGCGGTGATTTTATTATCGATTATCCCTGAAAAGAAATCTAGATATCTTATGCCGGTTTTGATTCCGTTAGCTATTAACACCGGATTCTATATCGATTATTTATTTCAGCATTTTAAAACCCTACAAGACAAAAGAGAAACGATCCCTGTATACTTTAACTTCGGACTAATAGCCTGTATTGGTATTGCCTTTCCGGTTATAGCGTATTTAGGACTAAAAGAGCAACTATCTGGATTTTGGGTTCAGTACGTAATAGCATCGCTAGTACTCTTCACTATAGGTCTTTTTATTTTTATAAATTTGAAGAAGAAAGCCATAAGAACAGTATTCTTTCTAACCGTATTCTTTTTTGCTTCTATATTTATTGTCGCTTTGCCACTTTACAAAGCAACGATTCCTGCGCAGTATAACGAGATTGCAACTTTAAAATCTGAAGCTAAAACACAAGACTTAAAGGTTTATGGGATGAATTATGTATCGCCAGAAATGCTTTTTTTATATGGGGATGTACTTCCGACTATAAAAGATGATGAGCATGAACTGCAATTCCCTAATGAAACCCGTTACGGACTACTAACAAACGAATTAAACACCTCTGACAAAGACATGATAGAAGCGCTTTACACCATGCAACTTGTAAAGACTTACGATCTTAATGTGGCAGATCCATCCTCAAGAAAACACAATTCAAGATTGGTAAACTATTATTATATCCTTAATAAAAAGTAGGCAATCCCTGGCGTTTCATGGCGTAGAGATACAATTTGAAAAAGCCAAAACCAGTAAGGGCACCAAAAGCCATACCGCACACAATGTCTAGCGGATAATGCACACCAACATAAATACGACTGTAGGCCACAACGGCACTCCAAAACAGTAACATAAATATAACATTCTTGTAGAACGGTTTTAAGATTAAGCCTATACATACTGCTACTGCCATAGTACTAGCGGCGTGGGCAGAGAAAAAGCCATATCGGCCACAACGCTCGGCTATAAATCGCATATATTCCATAACACCTTCTTGTCTGCAAGGCCTAGGGCGTTGAAAACCGTGCTTAAACAAGTTTGAAATCTGATCGGTAAATGCAATCATTAAAGCCGCTAAAATCACAAGAGTTAATACTGTTTTGGCTCCTAATTTTTTATAGACTAAAAAAAGTAGCAAGGCATATAAAGGAATAAACGTAAACTTATTAGTAACCACTAACCAGAACGTATCCCAGCCTGTAGAGCCCAAGGTATTAAAAAACAGAAATAATTCTCTATCGGCATTTATGAGTTGATCGAGCATACCTTTTTATTCTTCGTAACGTGCTACTTCTCTATCGTAAAATGCGCTAGCTTTTTCGATTAATCCTTCTGTTTCCATTTCAATTTCTCGCTGGTCTTCTTGATCGAAATCTTCAAACCACTCTACATCATCATCTTCTAAATTAATTATAAAACGAGGAAATTCGGTATGAATCACGAAAATTGCATTTGGGAAATCGGTATTGTCACCTAAAATAAATTTTGGAAGCGCCATATGTCTATTGTTCTTTTTGTAATATTAATTGTTTGGTAAGATAATTAAATCTTATATAAAGTAAAATTGCTGCTGTAGTTAATCCGGCTAAAAGTCCTAACCATATTCCGAAGCTTCCCAATTGATCTTCTTTTCCGAAGTAATAACTTACAGGAAAACCAATAATCCAATAGGAAATAAATGTTATAATAGTAGGCACTTTTACGTCTTGAAGTCCGCGTAAAGCTCCTAAAACAACCACTTGTATACTATCACTAATCTGAAATACAGCTGCGGCTAATAATAAATTCGCAGCGATATGAACCACTTCGGAGTTATCGGCAAAGTTTGTGGCATCGTTTAAATCGACATAAATTTCAGGTAATTCTGTACGCAATAGCATAAACATTAAGGCGAAACACACTGCGAAGAGCGTTCCCATTAAAAACAATGAAAATGCAATCCGTCTTAATTCATGATAATTCTTGAGTCCTTTTTGATTTCCAACACGTACCATACTCGCTACACTTAATCCGGTTGCAACCATAAAGGTCATAGAAGATAAGTTTAAGGCAATCTGATTGGCGGCTTGCGGATTCTTACCTAACAAACCACTTAACCACACTGCCGAAGTAAATATTGCGACTTCAAAAAGCATTTGCATCGCACTAGGAGCACCTAGGTTAAATATACGCTTCATCATTAACTTTTCTAAAACAAAGATTTTTATGTTAATAACGTATGCTTTAGACTTTTCATTTCCTTTTAAAACCCACCATATAAAAGCGACCATTATAAAACGAGACGCTAACGTTCCATAAGCCGCACCTACGATACCATAAGCAGGAGCACCAAACTTACCAAAAATGAACATATAGTTTAAAAGTACATTTACTAAATTACCTATAATGGTGGCGTACATCGGGTATTTAGTCATAGACATCCCGTCACTAAACTGCTTAAATGCCTGAAAAATAATTAAAGGAATTAAAGAAAAAGCTACTAAATCCAAATACGGAATAGCCAACTCTACAACCTCAATAGGTTGTTTCATTAAGTACATTAACGGTTTAGCAAAATAGACGATTAGGAAGAGTAAAACGCCAAGTATGGTACATAATAACAGTCCATGTTTAAAAGCCGATTTTCCCGACTTGAAATCGTCTGAACTATCTGCTTCTGCTACTATAGGTGTAATGGCTGTAGAAAAACCAATCCCTACAGACATGGCTATAAACATAAAACTATTACCCAAAGAAACTGCAGCAAGTTCTGCTGTTCCTAATTGGCCAACCATAATATTGTCTACAAAGCTAACAAATGTATGACCCAGCATACCAAGCATCACTGGAGCTGCCAGTTGCCAATTGTATTTAAATTCTTTTGTGTATTGAGATAAAAGCACTTTAATTTTTTTGTCGTGCAAAGGTAATTTTAAAAACAGCTTAAGACGAAACTTTCACAAATATTTTATAAGGAAGGTAAGTTGACTTTAGAACGCTCGAATTCTGTAATAATTTCAGAAATAATTTCGGAAACTGGCTTAATTTCATGAATCAATCCTGCCACTTGACCAATTTCTAATTCGCCTTCTTCTAAATCGCCTTCGAACATTCCCTTTTTGGCGCGACCACGCCCCAAGAATGCTTTCAATTGGTCTGCTGTTGTACCTTTTTGGTACATGGTCTGGAGGTCGTTAAAAAACTTGTTTTTAATTAAACGCGCCGGAGCTAATTCTTTTAACGTTAAATGGGTATCGCCATCCTTAGTATACACCACGCTTTCTTTAAAATTTGGATGTGCCGAAGATTCTTTACTAGCTACAAACCGACTTCCTATCTGTACGCCATCTGCTCCTAAAACCATAGCCGCTAACATGCCTTTTCCTGTAGCGATTCCTCCTGCTGCGATTAATGGCACATTTAATTGTTCCTTAACCATAGGAATTAAAGTAAAGGTCGTGGTTTCTTCCCGACCGTTATGGCCGCCAGCTTCAAAGCCTTCTGCAACCACTGCATCTACACCTGCAGCTTGTGCTTTTAAGGCAAACTTTACGCTACTCACCACGTGCACCACAATTATGCCACGTTCTTTTAACCAAGACGTCCACGTTTTTGGATTTCCTGCTGAAGTAAATACAATTTTCACATCTTCTTCAACAATAATATTCATAATCTCTTCAATGTTTGGATATAACATGGGCACATTAACTCCAAATGGCTTGTTAGTCGCTTTTTTACATTTCTGAATATGCTCACGTAACACTTCCGGATACATAGAACCTGCACCTAGTAATCCTAAAATTCCGGAATTACTCGCCGCCGAAGCCAACTTCCAGCCACTATTCCAAACCATTCCTGCTTGCACAATAGGATACTGAATATTGAATAAAGATGTGATCGTATTCATTACTTTATGAACTTAAAGGATTTTGAGTTACTTCTGCTAGATAATTTTAAAATATAAACACCATGCGATAAACCAGATACATCTATGGTTTTAGAATTTCCTTGCATAGCATGTTGTGAAACTTGTTGCCCCAACTGATTATAAATAGCATATTCTAACGTTTCTATACTTGAAGGCAATACTAGGTTTAAAACTGTTGAAACAGGATTAGGATAAAAACGAATAGCTTCCATAACGTCATCATTTATCGAAAGTGCGAAATCTTTTGCCAGAGCTAAATCAGGAATTCCATACCCCAGAAAATCGTCCGGATTGCTATATTGAGAACCGGATTCTCTAACCAAATTCATGACCATTGTTGCCGAAACTTCGGGAATTGATTGCCATAAAGACGCAATACCTCCACACATAATGGGTGAACTAAAAGAGGTTCCATTATACTGAACTATCTGATCATTTTCGTTTACTAAAAAGGTCGCTCCACCTCTAGCTACTACATCCGGTTTCTGGTATCCTACTTGTGCTTCTCCACCTTGCGAACTAAACGATACATACTCGCCAAAAGCATTTACAGCACCAATGCTTAATATCTCTGGAGAATCGGCAGGCGCAGTAACTGTGCGCCAAGATGTGGCTCCAGAATTTCCTGCACTAACAACCACTAGAATTCCTTTTTCTACGGCTATCGCAGCTCCTTTGGATATGAATGCAACCTTCCCATTCATATCGGCAGTGGTGTAATTATATTTGGCGTTATCGAATAGATTATAGCCTAGAGACGTATTTATCATGTCTACACCCAAGCTATCTGCGCGTTCTGTAGCTTCTACCCAGTAACTCTCTTCTGCAGGCGATTCGCTATCGGGATCTTCTGTATTAAATATATAATAAGAAGCGTCTGGAGCTGTGCCCACATATTCGTTTTCAATATACGCCGCCATAGAACTTAGTACTAATGTACCGTGCGAACTTGTCGTATTTGCATAAATATCTTCGGTTCTATCTACAAAATCGTATCCACCTAATAAATTTCCCTGATCTCTTAATCGCTGAAAGGCCTGCATGGTGTTAACATTAGGAAATCCGGAGTCTAACACCGCTATAGTAATACCTTTACCTGTATAACCTGCAGTATGGAGCGCATCCACGTTAATCATTTCAACCTGATTTTGAGAATCGCCATATGTAAAATCAACACGGGTATCTTCAACACTCGTTTTTGAAAGTACTTGACGTGAGCGTGAAGTAGAGGTATTTAAACTGGTATCGGCAAAATCAATTGAGTCCACAAAGGATAATTCTGATAAATCCTTAATGTTTTCTAAAGATATCCCCCTAACATATACTGAATTAAACCATTTAGATTTTGCCAATACTGTTATTCCTGTTTGCGATTTTAATTGTGAAATATAAGCTTCATTAACAGGCACATCTCTAGCATCTATTGGGATGCCGTGTCTCTGTTTCCTAGCGATGGCCTTTTGTGTAAGTATAGACGTAGGATTTGCCAAAGCTTCTGAAACATTTGGTTTATCTGTTAAATATACCCAAGCATCTTCTTGCGCATAAGTTTGTCCCGTAAAAACGAGTAATACCAAAAAGAAAATGGATCTGAACATATTTTTTTTCTACAATTTACGAAATAACTCCGGAACCTAGCAAATCATCTTCATGATACCAAGCTACAAATTGTCCTTCTGTAATTGCAGATTGTGGTGCTTCAAATTCCACATATAATCCATTATCTACTTTATATAATGTTGCTTTTTGTAAAGGTTGTCTGTAACGAATTCTCGCCATAACCTCTAAAGTATCGCCTGCTTGTAATTTTAAATCTTCGCGAATCCAATGCTCCTCTTCATTAGTGACAAATAGAGCCGATTTAAATAATCCCGGATGTGAATGTCCTTGTCCGGTATAAATCACATTTTCGTTAACGTCGGTATCTATAACAAACAGAGGTTCTACTGTACCGCCAACACCTAAACCTTTACGTTGTCCTTTGGTAAAATAATGAGCACCTTGGTGTTTTCCAACAATTTTTCCATCGGAAACATGATAAACTTTTTTAGTAGTAAGATATTGAAGTTCCTCTAATTTAGTCGCAAATTCTGTCTGAGAAGCCATGTACATTTCGTGTGCTCTATCGACTTCAACAATAACACCTTCTTTAGGTTTTAATTGCTGTTGTAAAAATTCTGGCAAACGTACTTTTCCTATAAAACAAAGTCCTTGAGAATCTTTTTTATCGGCTGTTACTAAATCTAATTCGGTTGCAATTTTACGCACTTCCGGCTTAGTGAGTTCCCCGATTGGGAATAACGCCTTAGCTAACTGATCTTGTGATAATTGACATAAAAAATAAGATTGATCTTTATTTCCGTCTAAACCTGCCAATAATTGGTAAGTCTCGTTTTCGCCTTCATTAATAATGCCTTTTCTACAGTAATGCCCTGTAGCCACATAATCTGCCCCTAGGTCTAAGGCAATTTTCATAAACACATCAAACTTAATCTCGCGATTACAAAGGACATCCGGATTTGGTGTACGCCCGTTTTCGTATTCTTTAAACATATAATCGACGATACGTTCTTTATACTGCTCGCTTAAATCGACCGTTTGAAAAGGAATTCCTAATTTCTCGGCCACCAACATGGCATCATTACTATCGTCTAACCACGGACATTCATCTGAAATTGTAACAGAATCATCGTGCCAATTTTTCATAAAAAGCCCGATTACTTCATAGCCTTGTTGTTGCAACACATACGCCGCAACACTAGAATCTACACCACCTGAAAGTCCAACAATTACTCGTTTCATTTTTAAAAGTTTAATTATGCCAAAGCATGTATTAGGGAAAGAAAATTAACTGTATACGTTAAGATTGTATCAGACAAAAGTTAACTGTACTATTGTTTAGCAGGATTCTTACTGTAATTGGTATAATCCTTAGTATCTACTAATTCTCCGTCTTTATAAAAGTTCCAAATTCCGTCTTTTTTATCATTTTTAAAAGCACCTTCTGCTGTTAAATTCCCTTCTAAGTCGTAGTACTTAGACATACCTTGCAACTTATCATTCACATACGTAAAATCCTTTAAAACTATTCCTTTTTCTGAATACCATATAGATTTTCCGTCTATTTTACCATTTTTAAACATGGTACGCTCCGTAAGCTTCCCGTTATCGTAGTACACCAAACGTTCTCCGTCTAATTTACCCTGATTGTTATAATGTTCTTCCATCATAACTTTATCGGAATTCTTATGAAAGTAAACCCAATCTCCGATGTATAATTTGCCTTTCATTTTACCTTTACTAATCACTTTCTGATTAGAAGCAAAAAACTGTACTTCGGCAATATCGTCGTTTGCATTAAATGTCTTTACTGCCGACAACACTGGCTTATTATTTACATTCTTGTAAAATTTAAACGTTCCGACTTCTTTACCATGCGAAAACTCTCCTTCGTAACGCAATACTTTAGTGTCATCGAAATTCTTTTTCCAAATTCCATCGCGTTTACCATTGGCATCTAACTGATTAATATTTTGTGCCATTGCGGTTCCAAACACACATAATATTAAAAGGGTTAATACATTTTTCATATTATTAAAACGAATAACAATTAATAGAAATACAAGTAACAAAAAAGCTGCCAATTAAGGCAGCTTAGATTATTTTTTGCGATTTTGCATTTGTTTCTGCTGTTCTGCCTGCTCCATCATATCTTTCATTTTCTTCTGAAAGCGATTTTCCTTTTTAGGCTTCTTCTTATTCTCTTGGATTTTTGCATGAATTTTATCTTCATCGATAATGAAGTTTTTAATCACTAACATAATTCCAATAGTAATTAAGTTAGATATAAAGTAATACAAACTCAATCCTGACGCATAATTATTAAAGAATACTAACATCATGATTGGAGAGAAGTAAATCATGTACTTCATCATTTTACCCATATCAGGCATACCTTCTTGCGTTGGTTGAGATGCCACTTGTTGTCCTGTTGTCATTTTCATATAAAAGAAGATGGCTACAGAAGCTAAGATTGGGAATAAACTAATATGATCTCCGTAAAAAGGAATTTTAAACGGTAATTCTGCAATGGTATCGTAAGAAGATAAATCGTCTGCCCAAAGGAAACTTTTATGTCTTAAATCGAATGCCGATGGGAAAAACTGGAATAAAGCATAGAATACCGGAAGTTGTAATAAACCAGGTAAACATCCCGCCATTGGGCTAGCTCCTGCTTTGCTATATAACGCCATTGTAGCTTGTTGCTTTTTCATGGCATTATCTTTATACTTCTCGTTTATGTCGTTAATCTCTGGTTTAAGAATTTTCATCTTAGCCTGAGATAAATACGATTTGTAAGTTACTGGAGACATTACAATTCTCACCAAAATAGTCATTACTATAATAGCAAAACCGTAAGGCATTAAGTCACTTAAGAAGCCAAATAATGGTACAAATACATAACGGTTAATCCATCCAAAAATACCCCATCCAAAAGGAATACTATCGTCTAAACTATAATCGTATTGTTTAAGTACAGTATTATCTGTTGGACCAAAATAAAATTTTAAGGGTGCATTAAATTCTCCACCTTGTAATTCTAATGGAATTTTAGAGGTATAAATTTTAGTAAATTCTGCATGATCATCTCCACTTTCAACTAAATTTTCAGAAACTAAATCTACCGTTTTAAAAGGTTTCTCTGTAACTAAAATAGAACTAAAGAAATGCTGTCTGTAAGATAACCACGTAACATCTTCTTCAATATCATCGTCGTCGCTGGTCGGACTTAATTTGTCAATTTTACCACCATCGTGCTGATAGGTTAAACGTGTGTAACGATTTTCGTACTCCACACTTTTATCGCCACGAATCATTTTTTGTTTCCAATCTAAATTAACAGCTTGAGAGCTATTAATCACATCGCTTAAACCTTGAGAACGGATGGTGAAATCCATCATGTAATTATTTGGCTTAAGCTCGTAACGATATTCTAAAAATTTAGAGTTTGACACTTTAAGTTTCATAGAAACTACAGTGTTAGCACCATTTTTAGTAATTGTAGGCTCAAAATATAAATCTTGAGTATTTAAGTTACGACTGTCTGTGGTTCCGAAATTAATATTGAAACCAATATTTTTATCTTTAATAAGAAAAACAGGTAGTGAATCGTAATTATCGAAAGCTTTAAGTCTAACTTCCGATAGGAAACCACCTTTATTACTGAATTTTAAATCGAATAATTCTGTTTCTACTCTAGTGTCTTTATTTGATGCAGAAGGTAAAGTCGATGAGTATGCAAAAGCACCTAATTTATTTTTAAGTCCTTCTAGTTTTAAAGAATCTGTTGCCGATGTCACTGAAAAATCTTCCGAAGATGTTTCTATAGTTGCATTTTGAATTTCAGCGTTCTTCTCTGCTTCAACTTGTTCTTGTTTTGCTTGCTCCTGAGCTTCTAATTCCTCTGGAGTTGGCTGATTCTGCCAAAGCATAAACATTAAAATTCCAAAGATTAGGATAAATCCTATGACCGAATTCAGGTCTAATTTCTTTTCTTCCATCTAATTACATTCTAAGTATAAATAGAAATACTTCGGCCAAACGCAAAGTATTTCGTAGTGTGAGTTAGTACTCAAAAAGGTGACCACTTTTTAAGTTTTGACAATGTGGCACTTATTTTTTCTTATTTTTTAAAGCTGCTTTTACAAATGCTACAAATAAAGGGTGTGGATTTTTAACCGTACTCTTATATTCTGGATGGTATTGTACCCCAACAAACCAAGGATGAGAAGGAATTTCTACAATTTCTACCAGATTTGTTTTTGGGTTTACACCTGTTGCAACCATTCCTGCTGCTTCAATCTGAGCTCTAAAATCACTATTAAATTCGTAGCGGTGTCTGTGGCGCTCTTCGATAATTTCCGAACCATATACTTTTTTAGCAATACTGTCTTCTTTTAAAGTACACTCCCAAGACCCTAATCGCATAGTACCGCCCATATCGGTAATATTCTTTTGTTCTTCCATGATACTAATAACCGGATTTGGAGTATTAGAATCCATTTCGGTAGAATTAGCATCAGAAATACCTAATACATTTCTAGAATATTCTATAACTGCCATTTGCATTCCTAAACAAATTCCTAAAAACGGAATATTGTTTTCTCTAACAAACTTAACGGCATCAATTTTTCCTTCGGTACCGCGCTCTCCAAAACCAGGAGCTACTAAAACTCCATTTAAATGAGCTAGTTTTAATTTCGCGTTATCGGCGTTTATATATTCTGAGTGAATAGGTTCTACATTCACTTTAACTTCATTTTCTGCTCCAGCATGAATAAAGGCTTCTAATATAGATTTATAAGAATCCTGTAATTCGACATACTTACCAATTAAACCAATTGTAATTTCTGTCTTAGGATTTTTATGACGATCTAAAAACTCGTTCCATCTTGATAAGTCTGGAATACTACTGTTTAAATTTAATTTTTTAAGAACCACTTTATCCAAGCCTTCTTCTAACATTAAATTAGGCACATCGTAAATGGTAGAAGCATCAATAGATTGAATAACAGCTTCTTCGCGCACATTGCAGAATAAGGCTAATTTCTTACGTAAATCTTTTGGCAAATGGTGCTCTGTTCTACACACCAAGATATCGGCTTGCACACCGCTTTCCATTAAGGTTTTTACACTGTGTTGTGTAGGTTTTGTTTTTAATTCGCCCGCAGCCGACAAAAATGGAACTAAAGTTAAATGAATAACCAATCCGTTATTATCGCCTAAATCCCAACGCAATTGTCTAACCGCTTCTACATAAGGTAACGACTCAATATCTCCTACAGTACCACCTATTTCGGTAATTACGATATCGTAATCTCCTGAATTCCCTAATATCTGAATACGCTCTTTAATTTCGTCTGTGATATGAGGAATAACCTGAACAGTCTTCCCAAGAAATTCACCACGACGTTCTTTTTCAATAACGCTTTGGTAAATTCTACCGGTAGTAACGTTGTTAGCCTGACTTGTAGGTGTGTTTAAAAAACGTTCGTAATGACCTAAATCTAAATCGGTTTCTGCACCATCGTCGGTAACATAACATTCACCATGTTCGTATGGATTTAACGTACCAGGGTCCACATTTATATATGGATCTAATTTTTGAATTGTTACTCTGTAACCTTGAGATTGTAATAACTTAGCTAAAGATGCTGCAATTATTCCTTTTCCTAATGAAGATGTAACACCGCCGGTTACGAAAATATACTTTGTTGTAGTTGTCATGATGCGCTTTTAAACGCGAGCAAATTTACAAAGAACAATTGAGAATTAAGTATGCTTATCTATTTTAATTCGCATTAAAACACTAACAATTCAATTCGTCCTAAGTTATAACAGCTATAACCGTGTAATTTACTAAGTCAAAGTATCTTATTTATTTTTCCCAAGCCTAAATTTTAATAACAAGGAAAGTTTTCAACATTTAATCTTAGCATATGATGATAGTCTATGATTGAATGAAAACACATTTGGTTACTGTGGACGCTATATGAACAAAAGGGAGAATTGATTAAAGCCATTTTGTATGAAGACTATATTAAACTACATTTTTTAAAATCAAAATTACTATTGTCACTCCAGTTATAAAAACATTAAAAAAGGTAAAACATGTAGATTTATCCAAATATTTTGATATATCTAGTGTATTTCTATTACTATCAATGATGTATTCATCATAAAGGTTTAACCATTCTTCTTTAAAAGATTCGTCCTTATGACTTAAATTAGTTTTAGACTTTTTTATAATTCTCATTTTCTTTAACTGACCGAATTTAGTATTCATATTAATCTCATTTGTGAGAATTTTATATTTTATAAACCCATTAAATAAAATTCCAATGAATTGAAATATTAGTGTAATTATAAAAAACCAAAAAGTATTATTAATATTTGAAATTAAAGATATTAAAACGGCCGTTAATCCTAGAGAAATACCTAAAAGCCAATTTGAATAGTTTTTAAGTGATACGTCGATTCTATCCGTATAATTATAATCATCAAAAATATCTTCAATTTTCTTATCTACTTTCATTGTATTGAACTAATGTTAATCATAAATATAAAATAAAAAGCATTAAGAATATCGTAATGATTTAGTACTTTTTAGGATTGGGATATTTTTGCTTAATATTTCGTATTAAGTCTTCTAAACCGTTCAATTTTAGTTCGTAAACCATACGTAATTGATCGCCTAGTTTCCCTTTTGGAAAGCCTTTATTATTATACCAAACCACATAGAACTCGGGTAAATCGATAAGAAATCGATCTTTATATTTCCCATAAGGCATTTTGGTGTACGCCAACTCAATTAAAACATCTCCATTAAGTTGTTCCATAATACCTTTGTTAATTTGTGTGTGAGAGGTGCTGTCGTTAAATCGACTTCCAGTTAAACGTTATTACTTTTTCAATATCTGGATGCAGACTGTAATGCACTGGGCAGGTATTTGCCGTATGTTCTAAAATTTTACGTGTCTTGTCATCGGTTTGAAAAGTCAAATTGAAGACAACTTCTATTTTCGAAATCCGTCTGGGGTCGGCAGACATTGTTTTGGTTACATGCGCCGTAGTCCCTTCCATATTCACCTTTAAACTATTGGCTTTAATTCCCATCATGGTTAACATGCAACTGGCTAATCCCGTTGCTACAGTATCGGTAGGCGAAAAAGCTTCGCCTTTACCATTATTATCTAACGGCGCATCTGTTACAAACGTATTCCCGGATTGTATATGTAAACTTTCGGTGCGTAAGCCACCAAGATAAGTTACTTTAGAAGTCATAAGTCTACTCTTTTACTTCAACAATTTTTAAGTCGTCGTACTGCAATAAATACACCGTATCGTTATAATAGCCACCAAAAGGTGTCTTTTTATAAGCGAATTTATTTTCGACATATTCTGTTAAAGGTGCATCGCTAGTAGACGCATATAAATCTGTAGACGTTAATAATCGTAAAACTACATCCATAGTAATATCGAAACCACGTACGGCAATTTTATCTGGTGTTAAACCATATTCCTTTGCATATCGTTTAATAAATCCGTTATGCACATCGTCGTCAAAAGACTTAGAAATGGATGCGAAATGAAAACGCAAATTAGATAAATGCTGATTTGAAATTTCACTGCCCTCAAAAGCATTATTCATCTCTGTAGTGGTTAATATAATCTGGACTTCTTCTGTATTTAATGAATTTAATACACTAGTAACGTTAGCCGCAAAACCAGAAGTATTTGTCTCTAAAAACACTACATTTTTTCCTGGCTTTAAATGCTTAGAAATATCGCCAACTAAAATATAATGCGCATCTTTTCCTTTTTTATCTTTTCGAGATCTTACGGTTGAAGCTCCGGGAAAAGCAGATTTTAGAGATGCGCTTTTGCCTTCACTTTCCGAGTCGAATACCAAGATAGTATTTGTTAACTGGTTGCGTTCTTTAAAATAATTTAAAACTTTATTTTTTAGTAAACCTTCTGCTGGACGAGACTGAAATGTGTTCGCTGTAACCTTTACTGTTTTAGTTATAGGAGAAATTACAGGTACATTATAAGTACTTAATCGTTCTGCAGTATACTCGACACTAGTCTGACTTAACGGACCAATAACAGCATCTAATTCTGCAAAATTATGATTTCTAATTAAATCACTAATTGTACTGGTTTTATTTTCGGTATCGTAAACATCCACTTTTACAGAAATCCCTAAGGATTTCAATGAATCTAAAGCCATTAATACACCCGACTGAAATTCTAAAGCGAAATTTAAATAACTATCTTTTCTAATCTGATTCATGGTACCCTGAATAGAATCGAAAGTCACTTGATTAACCTTAAATGGCATTAAAACCGCAATGTGTTTTGTACCACGGTTAAAATCTCTTTTAGATAAATCTGAAGCCACTATGGTATGATCTGAAATCATTCCTGCCACATCATTATCTACTTGTTTAGGGACTCTTAGTACCATGCCTACCTTTAAACCTGAACCTACTAATTCTGGATTTAAAGCTTCAAGTTCTTCCTTCTCTAGTCCTAATTTAACTTTAAGTCGGTAAAAACCTTCTTTAGGCTGTACTTCGTAGTAATCGTATTTATCTTCAACAACTTTTTTACGAGTGTCAGGAATATTTGGCACTTTAATGGTGTCTCCTACTTTTAAAACTTCGGCTAATTCTGGGTTTAAAGCTTCTAAATCTTCAACCGTTATTCCGTATTTATACGCCACACGCCATTTTCCCTCTTTAGGTAAAACAACATACGGTTTTGTGATGTCTACAACAGTCGCGACTTCTTCTAAAACTTGCTTTTCTGTAAAAACAGGAATTCTAATTTTAGTTCCTTTCTTTAAAGGTTCGGAATACAAAAAGACATTGGCCTTTTTAATATCATCTTCGGTCACTTTGTAATCTTTAGCAATGCTATAAAGCGTTTGCTTACGTTTTACACGGTGTTGCTCGTAGCTTGTAATTTCCCTAACCGTATTCAGTTCGGCTTGAACCTCGGTTTTAGGAATAATTAAAACCATATTGTCTCTAAGTCCATTTTTAGCATCGGGATTTAACGTAATAATATCGTTAACCGTTACCATATACACTTTGGCAATATCTTCTATTTTTTCATTCTGTTTTACTTTATGTGTTTTATAATTCTGAGCAATTGCTTGCGCTCCCATTATAAAAAGTAATACAAAAACGACTAAAAACTTTTTCATTCAATATGGTTTAATTCAAAAATAAATCGATTTATGAGACAATTACTCCCACTCTATCGTTGCTGGTGGCTTAGAGCTAATGTCGTACACTACTCTATTAACGCCTTTTACTTTATTTATTATATCGTTAGATGTTTTTTGTAAAAATGCATAAGGTAAATTCACCCAATCTGCAGTCATCCCATCTGTACTTTCTACGGCTCTAAGCGCTACACATTTTTCGTACGTGCGCTCGTCTCCCATTACCCCAACACTATTTACTGGTAATAACATCGCTCCGGCTTGCCATACTTTATCGTATAATCCCCATTCTTTAAGTCCGTTAATAAATATTGCATCTACCTCTTGTAAGATACGCACTTTTTCAGCTGTAATATCTCCAAGAATACGAATTCCAAGTCCTGGTCCTGGGAATGGATGACGACCTAATAATTCTGGATCTATACCTAAAGTTGCGCCAACACGTCTTACTTCGTCTTTAAAAATAGCACGTAAAGGTTCAACAATTTTAAGTTTCATAAAGTCAGGTAATCCACCTACGTTATGATGACTTTTTATAGTTGCCGAAGGTCCGCCTGTAGCAGAAACACTCTCGATAACATCTGGATAAATTGTTCCTTGTGCCAACCATTTTACATCGGTTAATTTATGCGCCTCGTCATCGAAAACTTCGATAAAAGAGTTACCTATAGCTTTACGTTTTAGCTCAGGATCTTCAATTCCCGCCAAAGCATCAAGAAAACGTTTTGAAGCATCTACACCTTTTACATTAAGGCCCATGCCTTCGTATTGTTTTAAAACACTTTCGAATTCATTCTTACGCAACAATCCGTTGTTTACAAAAATACAATATAGGTTTTTCCCTATGGCTTTATTTAAAAGTACTGCAGCTACTGTAGAATCTACTCCTCCAGATAAACCAAGTACGACTTTATCGTTTCCTACTTTTGCTTGAATGGCTTCAACAGTTTCTTCAACAAAAGAATCTGGAGTCCAATCCTGTCTAATACCTGAAATTTTAACTAAAAAGTTTTCTAATAATTGTTTCCCATCAGTAGAGTGGTATACTTCTGGGTGAAATTGAATCGCATAAGTTTCTTCGCCTTCAATTTTATAAGCGGCATTAGCAACATCTGTAGTACTTGCTATTAATACACCGTTTGTAGGTAATGTTTTAATGGTGTCACTATGACTCATCCAAACTTGGCTACCTTTAGAAATGTTCTCAAAGAACACTTCATTTTCTTTTATAAAAGATAAATTAGCACGACCATATTCTCGTGTACTAGATGGAGCAACTTCTCCTCCCGAAAAATGAGCTAAATATTGTGCTCCGTAACATACGGCTAGCATTGGCTTTTTAGCGCGAATGTGTTCTAATTCCGGATGTAAAGCGTTTTCTCCTCTTACAGAGTTAGGACTCCCAGATAAAATAACAGCTTTATAGCTATCTATATCGGTTGGAATCTTGTTAAATGGTTTTATTTCGGAGTAAATGTTGAGTTCTCGAACTCTACGGGCAATAAGCTGAGTATATTGCGATCCGAAGTCTAAAATTAATACCTTGTCGTGTTGCATGCGCAAAAATAATATTTAAATTTTATTTGAAAAGTTTGAAACAAACTTTATTCCATTGTTTTTAATATATCTACTATATCCTGTTCTGTGGTATCCGGATTTATAAAACAAAAACGTGACACGGTTTCGTAAGTATTTCCAGTTTTCCATTTCGTAGGCGTAACAAGAGCAAATCCTTTTTCGTGATTTTCATACGTCCAATGCGTATAATCTTGAGCATCCCATCCTTTTCTTCTGTATAATACACAAGACAAACTTGGTTCTCTAACTAATTCTAAATTTGGATTTTCCGTAATTAATCGTCCTGCTATTTGTGCCAGTTCTAAACCACGTTCTACCGCGACTTTATAACGATCTGTTCCGTGCATAGCCAAAGAAAACCATAAAGGTAAACCTCTTACACGTCGTGTTAGTTGTATTTGATAATCTGTAGGATTAAACCCGTGTGCACCTTCATCTTTAAAGATATCTAAATACGATCCTTGTTGCGAATGTGCATTTTTTGCTAATTCAGGGTCTCTATATAAAACGGCTCCACAGTCGTAAGGCGAAAACATCCATTTATGAGGATCGATTGTAATACTATCTGCGTTTTCTATACCATTAAACAAATGTCTAACCGAATCGGCAGCTAAAGCTCCTCCTCCATAAGCGGCATCGACATGCAACCATAAATTTTCTGTATTACAAATGGCAGAAATCCCTTCTAAATCGTCTATTATTCCGGCATTAGTTGTTCCTCCTGTTGCTACTACAGCGAATAAACGTTCACGCTCATCTGCCGTTAAACTAGAAATGGTTTCTTTTAATGCGTCACCTTCTAAACGGTCTTCGGTATCGACCAACAACACATCAATATCGGCTACTTTTGCCATCGCTTTTATAGACGAATGTGCTCCAATAGACGTAATAATTAATCCTTTTTCTCTTTTATGAGCCTCATTATTAAGTCTCCAATTTTCTCTTGCTGTAACTATAGCCGAAAGATTTGCAGCTGTACCACCACTAGTAAACACACCAAAAGCACCTTCAGGCATTCCGGTTAAAGAAACGATCCATTTCATCGCTTCATTCTCACAGAATATTCCACCAGCTCCTTCCATCCAATAGGCTCCATGAATACTAGAAGCCGATGTAACTAGATCAAACATAACTGCGGCACGCGTTGGTGCTGCAGGAACAAAAGCAAGATTACGTGGGTGATCTACAGGGACATTAGCAGTAGATAAATGTTTTTTCCACAAATTAAAAGCGACTTCTCCACCAATACCTTCTTCGGTTACGGTTTCTCCAACTAAAGCCTTTAACTCTTCTGATTTTAATGGTTTTCCAATCTTTCTTTCGGTAGTAGAAATTCTTTCAATGGCGTATTTCATGACATCTAGTGTCATTTCAACCAAATCCATATCTACTTTATGCATGCTATTTTTCACAAATTCAGTATTAAAAATTCTTGATTTAATGGTTGCAAATCTAACACTAACTTGGGGATTAATTGGTCTCCAAACTCAAGATATAGTTCAGAGAAGTTAACAGCGCGCTCTTGCAAGCTTTGATTAGGGAATAATTGATTTTGTAAATCTGTCATTCTTGAAACCTGATCTGCTAATTTCTTTTTCTGAGCTTTTAGTAACCGTTTTTCTAAATGCTCTAATCCTTTGATTTGCTTATGTTCTTGAGCTTTTACAGCCCCTATAAAAGAAGCGTCTGTTTGCTCTGCTAAAGCATACATTTCACTAAATTGTTCTTGCAAGTGTTTCTTTTGCTTAGAAAAATCGATATCTATATTTGAGATGCGTCTCACCTTTTTGTTAATAAATGTATCTCGTTTGTAAAACAAATCACGATTAGAAATGTTCAATTTTTCTAATTTCTTAGCTTGTTGTTGCGTTTTAATAAGGACAGAATTTCTTAACAGCAACATAGGAAACGGCACATTTACCGCTTCAAAATAATCTTTTAACTGAAGCCAATATGCCAATTCTCCACCACCACCAATGTAACATAAGTTGGGCAATATCACTTCCTGATACAGCGGACGCATAATTACATTTGGTGAAAATCGTTCTGGAAACGCGTGAATTTCTTTTAAAATTTCGGCTTTCGTAAATGTAATTGTGGTATTAATAACTTTATAAATATCGTCTTCCCAAATGATACGTTCACGACTATGTTCTGACAAATAAAACAAATTAATGTCTCTAGGATTAACCTGAATATTATAACTTGTATTTGGAATATTTGTTAGTAACGCATTGGTTTTAGAGACTTCTTGAGACGAAATTTGGGATAAAATATCTTGTTCTATATACGGAATAAAGGCACGTTTTAACTCGCGATCGTTAGCATCTAAAATAACCAAACCTAAATCTGAAAACAAACTATTTGCCAAAAATCGCGTTGCATCGGCAAGATTATCATGCTTTAAATACGCTTCAGAAAATAATGTTCTTAACTCGTCTGCCGCTTTACCTACGCCAAGCTCCTTAGTATATAATTCGAAAACGTCTTCTAATCCTTCTGTAGAAAATTCACCAACAGCACCACCGTCTGCACGATTCCATTGAATTTTCTTGCCTTTAAAGTTGAAATAATTTATTTCGTCGAAATCATGATCTTCTGTAGCCATCCAGTAAATGGGCACGAAATGTTGATTGGGATAAGCAACTTTTAATTCTTTAGTAAGATTGATTGTTGATACAATTTTATATAAAAAATATAATGGCCCCGTAAATAAATTTAACTGATGCCCTGTTGTTACAGTAAATGTATTCGCCTCTTTTAAGAGTGAAATATTTATTTGCGTCGCTTCCGAAGGTTTTAAATTACTATACTGTTGTTCTAAAACTGATGCCAAAACTTGCCTGTGAGCGACTGATAATCCTTTAAAGTTAGATTTCTCTTTTATCTGAGCTTCGAAATTCTCAAGCTTTGGAAACCGATTATAGAACGGTTTTAACTCAGGCTTTTCTTCTAAATAATCGCAAATTAATGATGAAAAATATTGGGTATCTCTAAACGGAATACAGTCGGTTGGCATAAAATTTCAATTTATTGTAAATATACAGTTATTAGAATTTTCAATTCTAAAAAATTAGTTAAGATTATTGTATCACTAACTATAGACCTTTAAACGAAATAAGGTGTTTTAACTTACATTAAAACACCTTATTTACTTATTTTTTTTGAGTCTATTTAACGACTTCCGCATATAAATCGAAATCCGCCGCTTCTGTAATAACAACTTGCGCAAATTCACCTGTTTTTAAATAGGTTTCTGTCGCATCTATTAAAACTTCGTTATCGACATCTGGAGAATCGAATTCTGTACGTCCCACAAAGTAATTTCCTTCCTTGCGATCGATAACCACTTTAAATTCTTGTCCGATTTTAGCTTGATTCAATTCCCAAGAAATTTGAGATTGAATTTCCATAATTTCATTAGCTCGCTCTTGCTTCACATCTTCAGGAACATCATCTTCTAATAAATACGCATGAGTATTTTCTTCGTGAGAATAGGTAAAACAACCTAAACGCTCGAAACGCATATCTTGAACCCATTGTTTTAGGGTCTGATAATCTTCTTCAGTTTCGCCAGGGTACCCAACAATGAGAGTTGTACGAATGGTCATATCTGGTACCGCCTTTCTAAATTCTTTTAATAATTTAGTTGTTTTTTCTTGAGTTGTACCGCGACGCATACTTTTAAGAATACGATCTGAAATATGCTGTAAAGGAATATCTATATAATTACAGATTTTAGGTTCACGATTCATAACATCTAACACATCCATTGGGAAACCCGTTGGGAATGCGTAATGTAAACGAATCCATTCTACACCATCCACTTTGACTAAAGCTTCAAGCAATTCGGCAAGATTACGTTTCTTATAAATATCTAATCCGTAGTATGTTAAATCTTGAGCGATAAGAATTAATTCTTTCACACCTTTAGCGGCTAATTTTTCAGCCTCGATAACAATATCTTCAATTGGAGTAGACTTGTGTTTTCCGCGCATAATCGGAATGGCACAAAAACTACAAGGTCTATCACAACCTTCTGCAATTTTTAAATAAGCGTAATTTTTAGGCGTAGTTGTTAAACGTTCACCAATTAATTCATGCTTATAATCTGCTCCTAATGCTTTTAATAATCCAGGTAATTCTGTCGTTCCGAAATATTCATCTACATTCGGAATTTCTTTTTGTAAATCCGGCTTATAACGTTCGGATAAACATCCGGTAACAAATACCTTATCTACTTCACCATCTTCTTTTTTCTGCATGAATTCTAAAATAGTATTCACACTTTCTTCCTTTGCATTATTAATAAAACCGCACGTATTAATTACAACGATATTACCCTCTTCTTCATGTACAACATCCTTTCCGCTAGCTTTAAGCTGCCCCATTAACACTTCACTGTCGTAAACATTCTTACTACAACCAAGAGTTACTACGTTGATTTTATTCTTTTTAAGTGATTTAGTTCTCATATCAAAATTTCAGAGTGCAAAGATACGCAATGATTTAGGATTAAAGAATTGAATGTATATTAATAAAAACAAAAAAACGTCTCGATACAATGAATGTATCGAGACGTTTAACTATTTTATAAGGATAAAGTCTATTTAAAGAACGAATCTACAAATTCGTATTTATTAAATACCTGTAAATCGTTGATGCCTTCTCCTACTCCAATGTATTTTACAGGAATTTGAAATTGATCGCTAATACCAATTACCACACCACCTTTTGCTGTACCATCTAGTTTTGTAACCGCTAGAGCACTTACTTCGGTGGCCGCTGTAAACTGTTTCGCTTGCTCGAAAGCATTCTGACCAGTAGAACCATCTAATACCAAAAGAACATCGTGAGGTGCATCGCCAATTACTTTTTGCATGACACGTTTCACTTTAGTTAATTCGTTCATTAAATTAATCTTGTTGTGTAAACGACCTGCGGTATCTATTATAATAACATCTGCATTTTGAGAGACTCCAGATTCTAGCGCATCAAATGCAACCGATGCCGGATCACTCCCCATGTCTTGTTTTACAATAGGTACATCTACACGATCTGCCCAAACTTGTAACTGATCGATAGCTGCCGCTCTAAAGGTATCTGCAGCACCTAAAACTACATTAAGACCTTGTTTTTTAAACTGATAAGCCAGCTTTCCAATAGTGGTTGTTTTACCAGCACCATTAACACCAACAACCATAATTACGTATGGTTTTTTGTTTTCAGGAATTTTAAATTCAGTGTCTTCTCCAGAGTTTGTTTCAGATAATAAACCTGCAATTTCTTCTCGAAGGATTTTATTAAGCTCGGCTGTTCCTAAATATTTGTCCTTTTCGACACGCGCTTCTATACGTGTAATAATTTTTAAAGTTGTATTTACACCAACATCACTAGACACTAAAATTTCTTCCAGATTATCTAAAACGTCATCATCAACTTTAGATTTTCCAGCAACTGCTTTACTTAATTTATCAAAAAAATTAGTCTTAGATTTTTCTAAACCTTTGTCTAAAGTTTCCTTTTTTTCGGAAGAAAATATTTTTTTAAAAAAGCTCATTGGTTATCATTTAGAATTTATGCAAATAAGTATGGTTATACCAACCAATTACGGCTAGTAACTTTTTAAAACTCTTAACACAAAACATCTACCACATTTATAAAAGCAGAAATTTTGTCATTATTTCAAATGTAAATATAAAACAAAAGCTGCTTTCTATTAAGAAAGCAGCTTAAATATCTTTTCTGATAAAAAATATAATTATTTTTTATTCAAGAAGTCTGTTACTTGTTCAGGAGCCATGATAGCTTCTACAAAAGTGTAAGCGCCTGTTTTATCAGACTTTACCATTTTTATAGCTTTCGTTAATCTTTTAGATCCTGTTTGTAATGTTGCTACTGATTTCTTTGCCATGACTCAATTATTTTATTTCTTTATGAACAGTCATTTTCTTCAAGATAGGATTGAATTTTTTAATTTCCATTCTATCCGGAGTATTTTTCTTGTTTTTTGTAGTAATATATCTAGAAGTTCCTGCCACCCCAGATTCTTTGTGCTCTGTGCACTCTAATATTACTTGGACTCTGTTACCTTTCTTTGCCATTGTTCTATTATTTTATAAGAGGCTTATTTTAAAAACCCTTTAGATTTAGCTTCTTTTATAGCAGCTGAAATTCCTATTTTATTGATGGTTTTCAATGCTGATGTAGATACTTTTAAAGTTACCCACTTATCTTCCTCAGGAATGTAAAAACGCTTTTTAACTAAATTCGCATCAAATCTGCGCTTAGTTTTGTTCATAGCGTGAGATACATTGTTCCCTACCATTGCCTTCTTACCTGTAAGTTCACAAACTCTTGACATTCTTTCTAAACTTTAATATTGTTATTTCAAAACGAGGTGCAAATATACGAATTGTTTGTGTTATAACAACTTAATTAACATCTATTTTTTAAAATTTCTTTTTGAAGCATTTGTAAAGCCTTGTCTACCGCCCTATTAACCACTTTAATTCGTAAATTACCAAGGTTAAATTTCTCCGAATACACACCTGCTTTTGAAGCAATTGCTATAAATACGGTTCCAAGTTCTTCTTTATCTGTCGCTTTTGTCGGACCTGCATTACCCGCCGTTGCAATCGCATAATCGGATTTAAACATGTTTAAAGCGCTTGTTGCCATCGCTTCTGCAACCTCTGCACTTACCACCGAGTGTTCAGAAATTAATGATTCTGAAATATTTAAGATATCAATTTTAGCCTGAGTAGCATAACTTACCACACTCCCTTTAAAATACTCCGATGCGCCAGGATGCGATGTAAATTGTTCTGCGATCCTACCGCCTGTACAACTTTCGGCAGTAGATAATGTTTTCCCTAAAATAGTTAAAGTTTTACCTATTTGCTCTTCCATGGTACCTTCGAAACCTTCAATACCCACAAAAACATCTTTAATTTGAGGCATTAAGAGTTTCTCTTGTCTGTCCATTTCCGCCAGAATAAATTCTTTATCCAATCCTTTGGCCGATAAACGCAAACGCACTTTTCCGATATTTGGTAAGTAAGCAAGCTTAATTTCTTTTGGTAAAGCATCTTCCCAAGCTTCTATGCGTTCTGCTAAAGCACTTTCTCCTAAACCATAGGTCATGTACGTTTTATGCATTATAAACGGACACTTATACTTTTGTTGAATTCTAGGAATGACTTCAGAATCGATTAAACCTTCCATTTCGAAAGGTACACCTGGCAACGAGACAAATATTTTAGAGTTTTGCTCCAGCCACATGCCTGGCGCCGTACCATATTCGTTATGCAAAACAGTGGCTTTAGTTGGTACCAAAGCCTGATTGACATTAACCTGCAACATAGGTTTAGACGATATTTTAGCAAAAAAACCACGTACGTGTTCTAAAACACCTTCATTAATTTCTAAAGTATCGTTAAAATATTCTGCTAGCGTATGCTTGGTAATATCATCTTTTGTAGGCCCTAATCCTCCTGTTAGGATAATAATATTAGCGTTTTCTTCGGCCTCTTTTAACGCTTTTAAAATATGCGTTTTATCGTCTTGCACCGAAGTGATTTGATATACCGAAACACCTATCTTATTAAGTGCTTTGGCTATATACGCCGAATTTGTATCTAGAATTTGGCCGATGAGAATTTCATCTCCAATTGTAATAATTTCTGCTTGCATTATTAAATATCGAAATCCGATTTTATTTCTGAAACCGCGGCTTCTATTACAGTAACAACTTTATTAAAAACAGGTGTAATATCTACATCTACCTGCTCAAACTTACCCCAGTCTTGAACGACTATAACATCGTCTAAAATGCCTAGTTCAAACAAATCTACCGTCGGTTTTAATTTATGCGCTACCTGATATGCATTGTAATAATCTTTATTCTGAACAGCTGTTTTTAAACCTTCTAAATCTGAAGGCACCTCATCGATAAACGTTAAGGCTAAGGCATGGATAAAATCCTGATCATTATCTGCTAATTCTTTTACTCTATCTAAATTATAATGTTGCTCCATAATTATTTTACAGTGATTGAAAATAGTTCTTTATCCTCTATAAATCCTTTTAAAACATCATTTGGAGCTACAGGACCTACTCCAGCAGGTGTGCCAGTAAAGATAATATCTCCTATCTTTAAAGTAAAATATTGTGAAACACATTCTATTAACTCGTCGATTTTCCAGAGCATATGACTTGTATTTCCGTTTTGCACCGTTTCCTCATTTTTATTTAACGAGAAATTTATATTATTTAAGTCGTCAAACTCACTTTTTGGCAACCATTCTCCTACCACAGCGGCACCATCGAAGGATTTTGCTTTTTCCCAAGGTAAGCCTTTTGCTTTTAATTTAGCTTGTAAATCTCTTGCAGTAAAGTCTATTCCTAATCCAATTTCGTCATAATACTTATGTGCAAATTTTTTATCGATATACTTTCCTACCTTATTGATTTTCACCAAAACCTCAACTTCGTAATGCACATCATCTGAAAAATCAGGGATAAAAAACGGCTGTTTTTTTAAGAGAATTGCCGTGTCTGGTTTTAAAAACACAACAGGATCTGTTGGTTTTTCATTTTGTAACTCTGCTATATGTTCGGTATAATTTCTACCTATACAAATAAGTTTCATTCTAGGAGGGCGTTAATATTAATTCAACTTATTATTAAAACTTCTTAATTTTATGGCTGTAAGCACTTTTTTGGTATACAGTGGAAAATCGGCATTTAATATCCACCCAAAGTAACCTGGCTCGTCGGTTAAGACATCTACAACTCTTTTATTCTTATGTTTCCCGAATGCAAAACACTCTTCACCTTCTTTATTAAAGGCTAAAAATCCTGCAAAATCGGCAAATTGTTTTCTGCTACTAAACTCCGATAAAAACTTGGTATCGTTTTCTAACTCATCGTATTTTTCTACTTGAGCTTTTAACACTTCGTAAGTCGCGAATGTATCTGCAGCCGCACTATGTGCATTTTCTAAATCTTTTCCACAATAGAATTTATAAGCCGCACTTAATGTACGCTGTTCCATTTTATGAAAGATAGTCTGTACATCTACAGCCAAAGTGCTTTTCATATCGAAGTCGATATCTGCACGTAGCATTTCTTCTGCTAAAAGCGGAATATCGAAACGATTGGAATTAAATCCTCCTAAATCGGAATCTTTAATCATATTATAAATATCCTTTGCTAGAGCCTTAAATGTCGGGGCATCGGCCACATCGGCATCAGAAATACCATGAATCTCCGTTACTTCTAATGGAATTGACATTTCAGGATTAACTAACCACGTTTTAGATTCTTCTTTACCGTCAGGAAACACCTTTAATATAGCAATTTCTACAATTCTGTCCTTAGATATATTGATTCCCGTTGTTTCTAGATCGAAAAAACAAATGGGTTTTTTAAGATTGAGATTCATTTAAATAAATTTTATTAAAGTGTAAATTTAGTAAATGTTAGTTGTGAATAACAAAAAAACCCAACTGATTTCAGTTGGGCTTCATTTTATAAGGTCGCCTTTTTTAAATAACTTGGTCTACATCCCAAGCTTCTAAATAGTCTTTTACTGCTTTAATAAACAATCCGCCTTGCGCACCATTAACAACACGGTGATCGTAAGAATGCGATAAAAACATCTTGTATCGAACACCTATAAAGTCACCTTGAGGCGTCTCAATTACTGCAGGTACTTTACGGATTGCGCCCAATGCTAAGATAGCAACTTGTGGCTGATTAATAATTGGTGTTCCCATGATACTACCAAAAGACCCCACATTGGTAACAGTGTAAGTTCCGTCTTGGATATCGTCTGGTTTTAATTTATTGTCTCTTGCGCGTTTGGCTAAATCATTCACATTTTTAGTCATACCAATTAAATTTAATTGATCGGCATTTTTAATAACCGGTACAATTAAATTCCCATCAGGTAGTGCCGCTGCCATACCTAAATTGATATTTTTCTTTTTAATAACCTTTCCGTCTTGAAACGAAATATTAATCATTGGAAAATCGCGTAGAGATTTCGCTACCGCTTCCATAAAAATTGGGGTAAAAGTTAAGTTTTCGCCTTCACGTTTAAAGAATGCATCTTTAACTTTTTTTCTCCAATTCCATATATTTGTAACATCTACTTCAATAAAACTTTGTACATGAACAGACGTTTTAGCAGATTCCACCATATGGTTGGCTACTAATTTCCCCATTCTAGACATCTCGATAATTTCATCGTTTCCAGAAGGTATTACAGGAGTTTCTAAAGTTGCTGTATTATTTACTACTGGCGCCGAAGCATTTTGTGGCTTGGTATTATTTACAGGAGCAGAAACCGCAGGTTTACTACCTCTATTTTCGATATAGGTAAGAATATCGGTTTTTGTAACACGACCTTCTAATCCTGTGCCCGAAATACGATCTAATTCTGCTTGGTCTATACCTTCGGCCTTTGCAATATTTTTGACTAAAGGCGAATAAAAACGATCTTCGCTAGAGACAACTGTATTAGTTACAGCCTCTTTTGCATCTGAAACTCTTTTTTCTAAAGCTTCTACTTCTTCTGGTTCAGGAACCTCATCTTCTACAACATCTGCATCTTCCGATCCAGTTTCTCCCTCTCCCGAAATTTCAATAATTGCAATAGTTTGACCTACTTGCACCACATCATCAACCTCAAATAACCGCTCTACTAGTACGCCTTCCATTTCACTCGGGACTTCACTATCGACCTTATCTGTTGCTATTTCTAGAACAGCCTCATCAGCCTCGATAGTTTCTCCAACTTCCTTTAACCATGAAGTTATGGTTGCTTCTGCAACACTTTCTCCCATTTTAGGTAATTTCAGTTCAAATTTTGCCATATTATTAACGTAAAGCTATTTTTTAAATTATTATTGCGAAATTAACATATAAATACGTTTTTCACCTAATTATATGCAATAAAATTTACTTAATTTTTATTCAGAAATTATTACACAAAGGTACTAAAAATGTATAACAATTCCCTTAGACACGGCATTATCACTACCAATAAGAAAATCACTTTCCTTTGGAAGAATGCGATAAGTTAGCGTCTTATTATTTGCATGTATTTCTAAAATTGAAACAATCTCTCTAAATGTCAACATGTTATTATCTAAAATGAGTTGCTGATGATCGGCTACCTCTTCAATTTTAGATTTATAAATAAGCGGAAAAGGTAAAACCGATTCTATCAATTTATATTTCCGATTAGAGACCATAACTATAGATTTCACGTCCCGTTTATCTACTGAAGGTTGTAAATTTAAAACGATTAATCCCTTTACCACCAAAGAAATTAAAGTCTCGAGAAGCATGTTTTTACCGAAATGTTTCTTGTAAAATATTTGCATGGCGCCATTAAATCTATTGGCGTAATCTTTGTTTCTACACGTACTCTCTCCTTTAAAATGAATAACCGTTGTTGCCCCAAAATAGTAGTTTTGAAATCCTGCTTTTAAAATTTTATAAGACAAATCGATATCTTCCCCATACATAAAAAAATCCTCGTCGAATCCATTTACAGCATTATAAACGTCTCGTTTAATAATCATAAAGGCACCTACTAAAATAGGCACAGGACCAATTGCGTTTTCTTCTATTGTATTAACATAGTAAGAATCTGTATCTCCTAAAATCTTTTTTAATGCTACAGCCGGAGTTGGTACATAACGTTTACTTTCGGGTAAAAATGCTCCTGTACCATCAATAAGTTTACAACCTACAATACCTAAGCGATCTTGTTTATCGGCAAATTTTAAAACAGATAAAAAAGTATCCTCGGTAACCACGGTGTCTGGATTAAGAATACAAACATATTCCCCTTTAGCTCTAGAAACCCCTATATTATTTCCTTTTGAAAATCCATAATTAATAGTGTTCTCAATTAAAGTAACCTCAGGAAATTTGGTTTTAATCATGTGACAGCTATTATCGGACGATTGATTATCGACCACAATAATTTCGGCATCGATTTTAGAAGTCGCCGTCACTACACTTTTTAGACAGAGCTCTAAGAAATGGCATACATTATAGTTTAGAATAACAACGGACAGTTTCAAACGACCTTAAGATTTTAGTGAGCCTTCAAATGGAATACGATTTAAGATACTTCTTCCAAGCGTAACCTCATCGGCATACTCCAATTCGTCTCCCACAGATATACCTCTAGCGATTGTAGATGTAACTACATCCAAACCTTGAATTTGTTTAAAAATATAGAAGTTTGTTGTATCGCCTTCCATGGTAGGACTTAATGCAAATATTAGTTCTTTTACCCGCCCTTCTTTTACCTTATTAACTAAAGGAGTGATATTTAAATCGTGAGGCCCAATGCCATCCATTGGAGATATTTTACCACCTAATACATGATACAAGCCTTTAAAAGAACTCGTGTTTTCTATAGCCATAACGTCACGTATATCTTCTACCACACAAATAATTTCTTCTTGCCGTCGTGGGTTTGAACATATTTCGCATAAAACATTATCGCTAATATTATTGCATGATTTACAAAACTTAATCTCGGTACGCATGTTTAATAAGGCTTGCGCCAGCTGTACAGTTTGAGATTCTGGCTGGCGTAATAAATGTAAAACCAGTCGCAAAGCAGTACGTTTTCCAACACCTGGTAATTGCGACATTTCGTTTACTGCCTTTTCAAGTAATTTAGAAGAAAATTCCATAAGGGTCAAATTTACAATTTTAGTTTTAAGATTTGTTCTTATAACATTGGAATTTGTATTTTGGTCTGCGAAAACTAAGTTATGAGCGCTACTCAAATTATTTTACTTATTGCCGCCTATTTTGGTGTGCTAATATTAATATCTTACATCACCGGAAAAAAGACCGATAACAATGCTTTTTTTAAAGGAAACAAACAATCGCCTTGGTACGTTGTTGCCTTTGGTATGATTGGTGCCTCGCTTTCTGGAGTGACTTTTATCTCTGTTCCGGGCTGGATAGAAGCCTCTCAGTTTAGTTATATGCAAGTGGTTTTTGGATATATTGTAGGGTACTTGGTTATTGGTACCGTTTTATTGCCACTGTACTACAAGCTCAATTTAACCTCTATATACACTTATTTAGAAACCCGTTTCGGGAATTATTCTTATAAAACAGGTGCTTCATTCTTTTTAATTTCACGAATAATAGGTGCTAGTTTTAGATTATTTTTAGTCGCCAATGTTTTACAAATTATATTATTCGACGATTTAGGCATACAGTTTTGGCAAACGGTAACTATTACTGTTTTACTAATATGGCTATACACGTTTAAATCTGGTATTAAAACCATAGTCTGGACAGATACCTTACAAACACTTTTTATGCTAATCGCTGTGGGTGTTGCTATTTACTCCGTGAGTCAAGACTTGGATTTTGGAGGAAAAACAGCATTAAATTTTATATTGGATAGCGATTTATCTAAAATGTTCTTCTTTGACGATATTAAAACAGCCAATTATTTTTGGAAACAATTTATATCGGGTGCGTTTATAGCTATTGTTATGACGGGTTTAGACCAAGATATGATGCAAAAAAACCTAACCTGCAAATCGCTTAAAGACGCACAAAAAAACATGTTTTGGTTCACCATCGTACTAACCATTACCAACTTTGTATTTTTAAGCTTGGGACTTTTACTTACTGTATATGCACAACAAAACGGAATTGACGCACATAAAGATGATTTATTCCCTATTCTAGCAAAAAACCACTTGGGAACCGGTGTATTTATCTTCTTTCTTTTAGGTTTAATAGCTGCAGCTTATAGTAGTGCAGATAGCGCTTTAACCTCTTTAACAACTTCGTTTAGCATTGATATTTTGGACCTCGAAAAAAAATACGATCCGAAAAAACAGGTTGCCATAAGAAAACGTATTCACGTATTAATCTCGGTCTTGTTAATCCTAGTCATTGTTACATTTAAATATGCCATACAAGACGAAAGTGTTATTGCCAAATTGTTTGTATTTGCAGGATACACCTACGGACCTTTACTAGGTCTATACACTTTTGGATTATTTACTAACTGGCAAGTAAAAGATAAATTTGTTCCCGTTATAGCAATTTTATCGCCTATATTATCTTATATAATAAGCGTGAATAGCTTAAAATGGTTTGGTTTCGAATTCGGCTTTTTTATCTTAATACTAAACGGCCTACTAACTTTTCTAGGATTAATACTGATTCGTGGAAAGGAGCACTAAAGTACAAGCCACTTCATAATCAATGCCATGCGCTTTTAAAAGTGCATAAAATTCAGCATTTTCCGTTCCTGGATTAAAAACAACACGCTTAGGATTTAAACCTATTATATAATCGTAATACTGTGCCTGACGTTTTGGGTTTAAATATAATGTTACTGTATCAATATCTTTGTATTGCATCAATTCGGTGTCTATTGAAACACCAGACACACTTCCTTCTTTTAAACCAAAAGCAACTGTTTCTTGGTTGGCCCCAACCAATCTTTTAATCGCTACGTTAGAATATCTAGAAGGGTTTAAGGAAGCCCCAATAACCAATGTTTTCTTATTCATGTTTTTTTCTTTAAAATAATTAGAAATATGTGTAACAAGTTTAATAATTAATAGTCTTTATTATATCAGTCTTAAAACAATCAGTTAGAATGAAAAACCATTATTTATTAACCAGTTGGGTAAAATTAAATCTTAACAATGATTTTATAGGATGTAAACCCGAATAAAATGAACTCAAATAAGAATTTAATAATGAACACGCTTTAAATACAACTGTTTAAATCATATTTATAATATAAATGCCTATCACTATATAATATGTATTTGAACATAGAAATTAAGCGTATCGAAACTCAAGTTTCTAAATATTGTGTTAATTCTGTTAAATTTATCCAAAAAAGCTAAAAATCAAAACAATACACCACTTACTTTTGCGTTGTATTATTAATACAAACATTGTTCGAATTGTTATTTTACTTTTGAATTAGTCTTCTTATAAAAAAATCATTATTCGTAAACTATGTTAGTTATTGTAGTTGATTTTTAGCAAAACATTAAAAAAGCCGAAACTTTGGTTTCGGCTTTTTCTATATCTAATTGGTACTGTTTTTTACCATTTAATAATTGCACTTCCCCATGTAAATCCGCTACCAAAAGCAGCTAAAACAACCGTATCACCTTCTTTTATTTTTCCTTGCTCCCAAGCCTCCGTTAAGGCTATAGGAATCGAAGCGGCTGTAGTGTTACCGTACTTCATAATATTATTAAACACTTGATCGTCTGAAAGTTTAAATTTTTTCTGAATAAATTGAGATATTCTTAAATTTGCTTGATGCGGTATTAACATATCTATAGCATCCGGACTCAGGTTATTTGCACTTAAGCCTTCCATAATAACTTCACTAAAACGAACCACTGCATTTTTAAATACAAATTGTCCATTCATATGCGGAAAGTAGCTTTCGTCGTTAGGATCGTTATCCTTTAAAATATCATTTACCCAACGTGATCCCATAGCTGGTGCTATTAAGGCCAATTCTTCGGCATGCTCTCCTTCGGAATGTAAATGTGTAGATAAAATACCTTTCGAGTTATCTTCCGTTCTACTTAAAACAGCTGCACCCGCTCCGTCTCCAAAAATTACAGAAACGCCTCTTCCCCTTGTGGATACATCTAATCCTTTAGAGTGAATTTCACTACCTATAACCAACACGTTTTTATACATGCCCGTTTTTATAAATTGATCTGCTACAGACAGGCCGTAAATAAAACCTGAACACTGGTTACGAATATCTATAGCTCCAACTGTTTTTATACCTAATGCTTTTTGCACTTGAACTCCAGGACCTGGAAAATAATAATCCGGACTTAATGTCGCAAAAACAATTAAATCGATATCATCTTTATCTATACCCGCGCGTTCTATAGCAACCTTAGAAGCTTTCACTCCCATGACAGATGTTGTATCTTCCGAACCTGGCTTTACCCATCTTCGCTCCTTAATACCTGTGCGTTCTTGAATCCAAGCATCATTGGTTTCCATTAACTTAGACAAATCGTCGTTTGTCACAACATTGTCTGGAACATAATATCCAAGACCTATTATTTTAGAATTGTACATATATCAACATTTATAAGTTGCAATTTAATGATTTAAAATGTAAATATATTCTAAACCTATTTCCAATTAATATACTTGCATAATATTAACCAACACAGCGCCTATAACGCATCGCTTATTTTTTTTTATTATCTTCCACAGCTTAAACAAATTCTAAACACATATTAAATTGCCCATGAAACATTTTTTCACTCTTATCCTGCTCTGCTTTGTTCTTACTGGATATGCTCAAGAAAACTTAACGTATCAAAAACCTCACAAAAACATTTTAGAGTTAGCAGAAGCTCCTCTTGCTCCTAGTATTAGAATAGACAATAAAGGAGAACACATTGTATTATTGTACCGCAGTAAGTACAAAACTATCGAAGAACTTTCCGAAACCGAATTACGTCTAGGCGGTTTACGTATTAACCCAGTAACCAATATTGGTAGCCGTACGCGTTATTACACCGATATTAAATTAAGTACTAAAAAAGATGGTACGCCTATTACCGTAAACGGATTATCTGCAGAGGGCCGTTACGCCAATTTTTCTTGGTCTCCCAACCAAAAATACATGACCTTTACTAAAACACTTAGTACTGGAGTTGAATTATGGTTACTAGACATTAAAAATACTTCGGCTAAAAAAATAAGTGAAGCTAACTTAAATGCCAACATGGGAAATCCGGTGACATGGTTTAAAGATAGCGAAGCTGTTTTAGTAAAAGTGCTTCCTGAAAACCGTAAAGCATTAATTAATACAAGTGAAGCCGTTCCTACAGGTCCTACAGTATCTGTAAGTGAAGCTGGTGTAGAAGCTCAAAACAGAACATATCAAGATTTATTGAAAAATAAAAACGACGAGCATAATTTTGAACAATTGTCGCAATCTGAATTATACAAAATCACACTAGACGGAAAATCCTCTTTATGGAAAGCTACAGATATGTATCGTGGTATTTCATTCTCTCCAGACGGTAATTATATAATGGTTACAACCATTAGTAAACCGTTTTCTTATTTAGTACCTTATTATAGATTCCCTTCAGAATCTATTGTTTACGCGTCTAATGGCGATTTAGTAAAGTCTGTTTTACAAGTGCCTTTAATAGAAGATTTACCAAAAGGTTTTATGGCAGAACGCACGGGAAAAAGAGATTTTGACTGGCGTAGCGATAAACCAGCAACTTTATATTGGGCCGAAGCTTTGGATGGCGGAGATCCAGCTGTAGAGGTTCCTTTTCGCGACGAAGTCTTTCAGCAAGATGCTCCTTTTAATGGCAAAATTACTTCTGTATTAAAAACTATAGATCGTTTTAGAGGTATAGTTTGGGGTAACGACCATACGGCTATCGCTTACGATAATTGGTGGAATACGCGTAACACTAGAACATATGTGTTCGACCCGTCTAACCCTAACCAAGACGCCAAAGTATTATTCGACCGTAATTACCAAGATTTATATAGCGATCCAGGCGAATTTGTTTATACTAAAAACGATTTTAATGAATATGTTTTAGATATAAATAAAAACACAGCGTATTTAATTGGAGATGGATATAGCGATGCTGGAAAGTTTCCGTTTGTAGACGAATTAAATTTAAGTACTAAAAAAACAAAACGTTTATACCAGTCTAAGTTAACAGATAAAATGGAAAGTATTTCGTCTGCATTAAACACAAAAACTGGAGAATACGTAGTTAGAATAGAATCTAAAAACGAATACCCTAATTATTATATTAGAAATATTAAAAAACGAAATGGATTAACACCCTTAACGCAATTTGAAAACCCTTTTAAAAGTATTCAGAATGTAAAAAAAGAAGTGATTTCCTATAAACGTGCAGACGGTTTAGATTTATCTGGTGTTTTATACTTACCAACAGATTACGAAGCAGGAAAAAAATACCCTATGCTTATGTGGGCGTATCCGCGTGAATACAAAGACAAAAATAGTGCGGCACAAAGCACATCTAGTCCGAACGAATTTACATATCCAAGTTATGGTTCTCCTGTATTCTGGGTCACTAGAGGATTTGTAGTTTTAGACGATGCTGCTTTCCCTATTATTGGAGAAGGAAACGAACAACCTAACGACACGTTTAGAGAACAGTTAGTTGCAAATGCTCAAGCAGCTATAGATGCTGTAGACAATCTAGGATACATAGACCGCGACCGTGTTGCTGTTGGCGGACATAGTTATGGTGCGTTTATGACAGCCAATTTATTAGCACACTCTAATTTATTTGCTGCTGGTATTGCCCGTTCTGGAGCATATAATAGAACTTTAACTCCATTTGGATTTCAAAGTGAAGAACGCAACTATTGGGAAGCGCCAGAAATATACAACGGCATGTCACCATTTATGCATGCCGATAAAATGAAAACACCATTATTACTTATTCATGGTCAAGCAGACAATAATTCTGGAACCTACCCTTTACAAAGTGAACGTTATTTTAACGCGCTAAAAGGACTTGGTGCTCCTGTAAGATTAGTTATGTTACCACGTGAGAGTCATGGATATTCGGCTAAAGAGTCTATTTTACATATGCTTTGGGAAGAAGATCAATGGTTAGAAGAACATGTAAAAAACAAAGATAAAACAGAAACAGTAGATTAAGTTTCAGCTCACACTTCGTTTCATTACGCTTAAAATGCCATTCCGTACGAATGGCATTTTTTGTATTTATCAATGCCACTTTGTCACTTTTTAATACTTGGTATTTTTTTTGACTGTTAGTTCATCAGAAATTAAACAATTTAAAAACTTACGTATTATGGCAAAAGGAAGCATTAATGTTTCGGTAGAAAATATCTTTCCATTAATTAAAAAGTTCCTATATAGTGATCACGAAATCTTTTTACGTGAATTAATTAGTAATGGAACCGATGCAACTTTAAAACTTAAACACCTAACAACTATTGGTGAGACTAGTGTAGAGTACGGAAATCCAAAACTTGAAGTAAAAATAGATAAAGAAGGTAAAAAACTTCATATAATCGATCAAGGTTTAGGGATGACTGCAGAAGAGGTTGAAAAATACATCAACCAAGTTGCTTTTTCTGGCGCTGAAGAATTTTTAGACAAATATAAAGATTCTGCTAAAGACTCTGGAATTATCGGACATTTCGGATTAGGTTTCTACTCTGCATTTATGGTGGCAGAGAAAGTTGAAATCATTACAAAATCTTTCAAAGACGAACCTGCAGCACATTGGATTTGCGACGGATCTCCAGAATTTACTTTAGAAGCATCAGACAAAACAGATAGAGGAACAGAAATTATACTTCATATTGCTGAAGATTCTACAGAATTCCTAGAAGAAGCGCGTATTAGTAGTTTACTTTCTAAGTACAACAAATTTATGCCTGTGCCTATTAAATTTGGTACTAAAGAAATTAACGATCCAGAACACGAGCCTGCGACTATCACAGATAAAGACGGAAAGGAAACTAAAGAGCCTCAACGTAAAATTACTGTCGATAACATTATAAACAACCCGAATCCAGCGTGGACAAAACAACCGGCAGATTTAGAAACTGAAGATTATCAGAATTTCTACCGCGAGTTATATCCAATGCAATTCGAAGAGCCGTTATTCCACATTCATTTAAATGTAGATTATCCGTTTAATCTTACCGGAATTTTATACTTCCCTAAGATGACTAACGATATGGGAGCGCAAAAGGACAAAATCCAATTGTACCAAAACCAAGTGTTCGTTACAGATAATGTAGAAGGTATTGTTCCTGAATTCTTAACCATGTTAAGAGGTGTTATCGATTCTCCAGACATTCCGCTAAACGTATCTCGTAGTTACTTACAAGCAGACGGTGCTGTTAAGAAAATTTCGTCTTACATTACTAGAAAAGTAGCAGATAAATTAAAATCGTTATTCAATGAAAATCGTGAAGATTTTGAAGCGAAATGGAACGATATTAAAATTGTAATTGAATACGGAATGCTTTCTGAAGATAAATTCTTCGACAAAGCAGATGCATTCGCTTTATACCCAACGGTAGATGGTGCATTTTACACTTACGAAGAGCTTTCTGAAAAAATAAAAGCGAACCAAACCGATAAGGATGGTAAGTTGGTTATTTTATATGCTTCAGATAAAGATGCACAGCATAGCTATATTGAAGATGCAAAAGCTAAAGGTTACGAAGTACTTTTATTAGACTCTCCTATTGTATCGCATTTAATGCAAAAATTAGAAGGTTCTAAAGAAAACATTACCTTCTCTAGAGTAGATGCAGATCACATTAATAATTTAATTAAGAAAGAAGAAACTCAGGTTTCTAAATTAAGTGACGACGAAAAGAAGAAATTAGAAGAGATTCTAAAAGAAGCGATTCCTGCAGATAAATTTATGGTACAATTAGAAACGTCTGATAGTGATGCTTCACCATTTATTATCACGCAACCAGAATTTATGCGTCGTATGAAAGAGATGCAACAAACTGGTGGTGGCGGTATGAACATGTTTGGTTCTATGCCAGAAATGTACAATCTTATTGTTAATACAAACGCGCCTTTAGTATCTGAGATATTAAATACAGAAGCTGGAGACGACCAAAAACGTTTAATCACACAAAGTTTAGATTTAGCTCGTTTATCTCAAGGTTTATTAAAAGGAGAAGAATTAACTAAATTCATAAAACGTAGTTATAGTATGATTAAATAATTAATCGACTAGCATACTTATAAAATCCGTTACCTTATAAAACAAGGTGACGGATTTTTTTTTGTTTTTAAAACAAGTAGCATTAATAGTCACTTTTTTAATAATTCCGTTCTATATTATAAAATTTATATTAATTTCACGCCCTATTATTACACACAATAGTTATGATAAAAAAAACGATATTTCTTGTTCTTTTAGGCTTAGGAATACTTATTGGTGCCTATATGGCCTTTGTTTATTACGTGCCTTATAGTACAGGGACACGTGCTGGAGAACTCATAAAAGTGAGTCAGAAAGGTGTGGTTTTTAAAACCTGGGAAGGCGAAATTAGTCAAGGTATTAGCGGGGCTCAAATTTTTTCTTTTTCTATAATGGACGACGATCAAGAAGTTATCGAACAATTAAACGAGTTACAAGGTCAATACGTGAAATTAGAATATACAGAACGTTATAGAACCTTCTTTATTTGGGGAGATAGTAAACACTTTGTAACCAAAGTTATTCCTGAAAAATCACCACACATAGATAAGAGATAATAGAATTAGACCGTATTAAAATTCTTTAGGCTATCACCTATATTTTCATTAACTTTAAAACAATCAGCACATTAAAGTTATGAAAACTATTATTCAGAAATTAAAACTTCATAAACACAACGAAATACTTGTGTTAAACGAACCTAAAGAATTCACGGCTCTTGTGGGCCAATTAGATTGCAATGTTTTAGGGTCGCTGTTAAAGACTTCTAGCGTCTCTTGTGCCTTGTTATTTATCACCTCTAAAAAGGAGCTTGTAGACCAAATGCTCACGCTTTTTCCGAAACTTACGGACGACTCTATGCTTTGGATTGCTTACCCGAATAAAACATCTAAGTCTTATATTATTGAGCTATACAATGATGAAGCCTGGGACGAAATTATGGATTACAGGCTACAACCCATCCGCCAAATCGAACTTAATTCGAACTGGAATGCCCTACGTTTTCGTAAAATTGAATACGTAAAACATTAATTAATATTTATCCCAATTAAGACTTTTAGATTATCTTTACTGTGAAGCTAGCTCATGATAAAAGACAATTTAAAATCGATCGAATTATTCTTTAAAGGCTCTCACTTTTACAGGGGAGTTATACTTACGACCTCCATTTTAATTCCTCTAGTTTTATTCTATTTTCTTGGTATATTCTCTTATGCGCCTTCTATAGCTATTGGAGTATTTTTAAACGCACCTAGCGATATCCCAGGAAGTTTAAAACGTAAAATAAATGGGACATTACTAAGTATCTTGCTTACAGCGACAACAACTTGCATTATACTATTTGCAAAACCCTACTTTTACCTATTAATTGTTTTTATTCCTCTATTAACCTTCTTAATATCCCTACTATCTGCATACGGATTTAGAGGCTCTTTAATAGCGTTCTCAGGTTTACTAGCCATGGTTATTGGTTTAGGTGTGCATTACGACACGCCTTCACAAATTTTAATTCATAGTGCCTTAATTGCTTGTGGTGGACTGTGGTATTTACTGTACACCTTATTAGTAAATAGGTTAATCCCTAAAAAAGATGAGGACCAAGTTATTTCGGAAACCTTACTTTTAACAGGTAAATATCTTAAAGTTCGCGCTAAACTAATAACCAAAAAGAACAACAGAACAAAACTCCAAAATGAACTGTTTTTGCTTCAAACACAAATTAGCGAAAAGCATGAAACCCTTAGAGAAATGTTACTAACAGAACGTAAACGTTCTGGACGTTCTCACTTCGACGAAAAGCGTCTACTTATTTTTATTTCTTTAGTCGATATTTTTGAACTGGCATTAGCAAACAATCTGGATTACACAAAAATTGACACCCATTTTAGCGAACGTAAACAGCATTTAAAACCCTTCAAAAATCTAAATTTTGTGATGGGTAATCACCTAATAATGTTATCGGAATCGGTAATAAAAGGGAATAAAATACCCACTAAAAACAAACTTCTTAAAGCCTTAAATAAAGCCTCGAAAGGGATAAAACATTATGTAGACGATGTACAACTTCCTAAAGCAAGGGAAGGCGCTATGATGCTTCATAATTTATACGATTATCAAGAAAAATTACTCTATGAAATTCGTTCAATAAGACGGGTCATGGCGAATGTGAAAAATGCTTCTAGCTTAAAATTACAAGATACAGAGGCCATTCAGTTTATCACACATCAGGAATATTCTCCTACCATATATGTAGAAAATATGAGTTTTAAATCTCCTATTTTCAGACATACCTTACGTTTAATGATATCTATGCTAGCAGCCTTTCTGTTTGGTGAGTTTTTCGAAATTAGAAATGCCTATTGGATTATGCTAACCGTAATAGTAATTATGCGTCCAAATTATGGATTGACAAAGGAGCGTACCAAAAACAGAATTATAGGGACCTTAATTGGTGCGGTTTTCGCCATTGCGATAATTATGCTTACAACCAATACTATTGTCTACGCCATATTAGCCGCATTATCATTAACATTTGCGTTTTCTTTAATTCAGCAAAACTATAGAGTTGGCGCTACCTTTATTACTACCTACATCATATTTGTATACGCATTACTTGATCCTAATGCGATGACGGTAATAAAATTTAGAGTGATCGATACCCTAATAGGGGCTTTAATTTCGCTGTGCACCACCTATTTTTTATGGCCTAATTGGGAGTATAAAAACCTAAACGAGGTAATTGAATCGGTAGTTAAAAACAGTACTATTTACTTGTTAGCGACTCAAGATTTATCGCATAATAGAAATAGAGATAATCTTAATTACAAACTCTCTAGAAAAGAAGCGTTTTTAGCGGTTGGGAACTTAAACGCTGCATTCCAACGCATGACACAAGATCCAAAATCGAAGCAAATAGAATTGGATTTAATCTATAAAATTGTGACTTTAAATCATACGTTTTTAGCCGCCGTAGCGTCTTTAGGAAGTTTTATTCAGCACCACAAAACGCGAGAAGCTTCAGAGCAGTTTGATGTATTTATCAACCATATTAAAAACAACTTAGATTACACCTTTGCCTTATTGCATAAAGACGAGATAAAACCTCTACATCCTGGAGCAGATATTTCTGAAGCAGAAGACAAGCTCCTACTCAACTTTCAAAAGTTATCAAAAAAGCGAAATAAAGAAATTGAAAAAGGAAAAAAAATAATAGATAAAAGCATGCTTAACGATTTGCAGGAAGCCCATTTAATTTACAACCAACTGCTTTGGTTAAAAGGACTTTCTGAAAGTTTGAAAAAATCTACCGAAAAATACGTGAATGCCTTTTATTAATACTTAAACCTTAGAGGTAAAAACACAAAGTGGTTAATACTGTTGGCTTTTACACTATCTTTGTCCCAATCTTATTTATTTATATCATGTCGTTTAAAGACTTACAACTTAACAGACCGCTTTTACGCGCTATTGCCGAATCTGGTTATAACGAACCAACTCTGATTCAAGAAAAAACCATTCCTTTTGTTTTACAAGGGAAGGATGTTATTGCTTCAGCACAAACTGGTACAGGAAAAACAGCTGCTTTTGCATTACCAATTCTTCAATTATTTTTCGATAATCAAGATGCGCCAAAACGTGGTAAGAAAATTAAGGCTTTAATTATAAGCCCGACACGTGAACTAGCCATTCAAATTGAGGAAAACTTTAATAAGTATAGCAAATACACTAATTTAACCAGTGCGGTTGTTTTTGGAGGAACGGCTATAGAACCTCAAATTGCTATTCTAAAAAAAGGTGTCGACATTCTAATCGCTACACCTGGACGTTTGCTCGATTTACATAAACAAGATGTTGTGAATTTAGATTTTGTTGAAACGTTAGTCTTAGACGAAGCCGACTTAATGTTAGACATGGGATTTATAGACGACGTTAAGAAAATTGAACGTCTGTGTTCTAAAGACAAGCAAATTTTATTGTTTTCTGCAACCATGCCATTTAAGGTGGAACAACTGGCTAAAACAATTTTAAAAGATCCTGAACGTATTGAGGTGTCTCCAACATCTTCTGCCGCAAAAAGTGTATCTCAACTCTTATTTTATGTTCCAAAACCTAAGAAAATAGAATTGTGTTTGCATTTACTACGAAACACCATTAAAGGAAATATGCTAATTTTTAGACGCACAAAATTTGGAGTCGATAAATTAGAACAAACGTTAACTAAAAATGGTTATAAAGTTGAAAGCTTTCACGGCGATAAAACTCAAGCAGACAGACAAGCCGCTTTAGCTAATTTTAAAAATGGTGATTCGAATATTCTAATTGCAACAGACGTTGCCGCTCGTGGTATAGATATAGACGAATTAGATACGGTTATAAATTTCGATATTCCAAATATTCCTGAAACCTATGTACATCGTATTGGTCGTACCGGACGTGCAGGACATTTAGGAATGTCTTATTCCTTCTGTTCGGCAGACGAAAAATTATATATAAAAACCATTCAACAGTTAATTCAAAAAGAAATAGCGGTAGAACAAGACCATCCTTATTTATTAGACCCTAAGGCAAAACCAGAGGTGCATAAAAAACAAGGTGGAAGCAAGAATAAAAAAGGCAGAAAATCTGAGGCTTCTAAGAAGAAAAAGAAACGTTGGTATTAATCCCAACTTTTATTCTACAGGAAAATTAAAATACTGATTTTTAAACGGCTCGTTTCTTAGAGTAAAGTGCCACCACTCTTTACTATAGCTTCTAAACCCGTGTTTTTGCATAACCCGTTGTAGCAACATTCTGTTGTGTTTTTGTACTTCAGTCAAATTAGCATACGCCACCCAAGATGGCTCTCCAAAAAAGTCGAATGGAGATCCCATGTCTAAATGTTCGCCCGTTTCTGCATTCACAATAGTTAAATCGACTGTGCTCCCACTGCTGTGCCTAGATTTTGATGCGATATAGCCATCTTTAAATAAATCACGTTTATTAACATCTGGATAAAAATGAGGTTTCATTAACGTATCATTTATATGCTTTGCCCAAGTTATAAAATGATTCACTGCTTGTTGAGGGCGGTAAGCATCATAAATCTTAAGAGATAAATTCTGAGTTTCCAATTCCGTTTGTACGTTTTTTAAAGCATTAGCCGTTTCACTCGTTACAATTCCCACAGCATTGTGATAGCCGTAAATGGGCTGACCTACAAAGTTATAATCTGTACAATATCGCATTTCTAACTGAATGCTTGGCACAACATCTTGTACGTACACAAAGCCTTTAGGTAACTGCGAAAACGCATAAAAACTAATAAGAAAACAGAAAAAGGTAATTTTAAATTTCATAGCATCGACATTAAAGGCTAATTTAGATAAAATATTTTTCTCCTATGTTGTATCCTTGGCATTTATATTTTATGGCTTTACTTTATATTGTGGCTGGTATTTTACATTTTGTAAACCCAAAAACATATTTAAGAATTATGCCTGACTATATTCCGAATCATAAAGCAATGGTTGCTCTAAGTGGTGTTTTTGAAATCGCACTAGGGATTGCTATTTGTATTCCAGTTTTAAAAACTGTGGCCATTTATGGGTTAATAGCCATGCTAGCAGTATTTTTACTCGTTCACTTTTATATGCTTAAAAATGAAAAAACTGGAGCAGGAATTCCGAAATGGATTTTAATTTCCCGGATACCACTGCAATTTGTATTAATGTATTGGGCATATTCCTATTTAACACTTTAATATGATGCTTTTTAATAATGAACCTATACTATTAGATATTAAGGATGCAGAAATTATATACTATCCTGCATTCTTCGATCCTATTGAAGCTGATACCTATTTCAACACCCTTTTAACCACGTTGGATTGGCAACAAGACGATATTACAATTTTCGGAAAATCGATTCCGCAGCCCCGTCTTACTGCTTTGTATGCGAATAATGAAAAGCCGTATTCATATTCAGGAATTACAATGATGCCCCAGAAGTTTACCGATTCGCTTGCGAATATTAAAACAAAAATTGAATCTGAAACTCATCATAAATTCACGACTTGTTTATGTAATTTATATCGAAACGGAAGTGACAGTATTGGCTGGCATTCAGATAACGAAAAGGAGCTTGGAGCGAATCCTGTAATTGCTTCTGTTTCTTTTGGCGCGACACGTGTATTTCATTTAAAGCACCGAACGGACACAAATTTAAAGCAGAAAATCACTTTACAACATGGAAGCTTACTAATAATGAAAGGTAAGACCCAACAGCATTGGTTACACCAAATTCCAAAAACAAAAAAACCGACTGGAAAACGCATGAGTTTAACGTTTAGGACGATTTATTAGAGCAAAAAAAAACCGAAGTCCCTCAACATCGGTTTCTTGCTGCATTTTATATAAAGATGTTAGATTTGGGAATCTAGTATCAACAATTAAATGCAAAAAATTAATTAATCCTCTTCTAAAATACTCTTTAGAGGCCACAAAAGTAAAAATTAAATTTAAATAAAAGCTATTAATTTAAATTTTATCCGGCAATGCACTATATTTTTTAATATCAATAGAATTTAAGGAGGTTAAAACAACTCAAATCGCATTACCTCCATTAATTTGCATGTACAAAACTATTATAAGGCAATGCTATCCTTTGTAATGAATATGAGATGTTTAAGACATAATTTCAAAAAAAGGCAAAAGAAAAAGCATCCTTTCGAGATGCTTTTTCACTAACTAACCAACCAATATGAAAATTATTACTCTCAATATTAAAGTAACCACACTCTAATATTTGTTATCATAATAATTACAAACTAAAATGCAATCATCGTGCCAAACTTTAAAACAAACTCTTTCTTTTTGAAGCCTAAAATTGTTATTTTGCATCTTTTAACAATTTTTTATGGAAAACGCCCCTTTATTCACTAACGATGCCATAGTTTTTGGTATTCTCATGCTATCATTAGGATTAGTCTTTTATACAGAGTCTAAAAAAACCAAATTCTGGACCACATTTTATAAATATATTCCAGGATTATTAATGTGTTATTTAATACCTGCAATATTTAATTCTTTAAATATAATTTCGGCAGATACCTCACAAACCTATTTTATTGCGAGTCGTTATTTATTACCAGCGGCTTTGGTATTAATGACTATAAGCATCGACTTAAAAGCCATATTTAATTTAGGTTGGAAAGCTTTAATTATGTTCTTTACTGGAACAGTAGGGATTATTATTGGTGGGCCCATAGCGATATTATTAATTTCAACATTTTCTCCAGAAACTGTAGGAGGAGCTGGCTTCGATGCGGTATGGAGAGGTCTCTCTACTCTAGCAGGAAGCTGGATTGGTGGAGGCGCAAACCAAGCTGCCATGTTAGAAATTTACGAGTACAATCAGGAGCTGTACGGTGGGATGGTTTTAGTTGATATTGTTGTTGCGAATATCTGGATGGCCATTATTTTATTAGGCATTGGAAAACGTAAAAAAATAGATAATTGGCTTAAAGCCGATAATACTGCTATTGACGAATTACAAGCCAAAGTTCAATATTTTAGCGATAAAATTACACGAGTGCCTACGCTAACCGATTATATGATGATTTTAGGTTTCGCCTTTGTTGCAGTTGGAATTGCACACTTTGGATCTGAAGAAATTTCTGCATTCCTAACTACAAATTTCACAGCTGTGAGTGATCCTAGAAGCCCTTTATCTTCTTTTGGAAGTAGTTTTTTCTGGCTAATAACTATAGCGACCATTATCGGTATTCTACTATCCTTTACCAAGGCAAAAAATTACGAAGGTGCAGGCGCTAGTAAAATAGGAAGTATTTTTATTTATATATTGGTAGCAACTATCGGAATGAAAATGGATTTAACCAAAATATTCGAGAATCCAGGTCTAATATTAATCGGATTAGTTTGGATGTTAATACATGCCGTATTACTAATTATAGTCGCTAAACTTATAAAAGCTCCTTATTTTTTCTTAGCTGTAGGAAGTCAAGCTAATGTTGGAGGTGCTGCCTCTGCCCCTGTTGTCGCCGCTGCGTTTCATCCATCGTTAGCCACTGTTGGCGCCCTTTTAGCCGTGTTTGGATATGTTGTGGGTACCTATGGTGCGATTCTATGTACAGAGTTAATGAAAATCGTAGCAACCAACTAGTTTTTAATAAATATTTATAAGATATTTGCGCACCAAAATTTAATTATACAAATGAAAAATCTATCTATTTTACTCCTTTTATTAATCGTAGTATCTTGTGGTAAAGACCATGGAAATTTAACTGTAAATGCACACGTTAAAGGCTTAAAAAAAGGAACTGTTTATCTTCAAAAAATAGAAGACGATTCTCTTTTAATTTCTGTAGACTCTTTAACTATTAATGGAAACGAAAGTTTTGAATTACACGGACAAGTAGATTCTCCTGAAATTTTTTATCTCGTTTTAAATAAACATGATAAATCTTACGAACGTATTCCGTTTTTCGCAGAAGAAGGTATAATCAATATTAATAGTACGCTTAAAAACTTTGTGGTAGATGCTAAAATTTCAGGATCTAAAAACCAAGAACTTTTAGAAGAGTACAATCAATTAAATGCTAAAATAAATAATGCACGACTAGATTTAGTAGTAGCGAAATTTCAAGCAAATCAAGCTCAAGATTCTATTAAATTAGATAGTATTACTAAATTAGATAATAACTTAATAAAACGTAAATATTTATATACGGTTAATTATGCAATAAACCATAAGGATGCAGAAGTAGCTCCGTATTTGGCGTTATCAGAAATATACAATGCTAACGTGAAGTGGTTAGATACTATTAATTCGTCTTTAACTCCAGAGGTTAAGGCATCTAAATATGGTAAGCAATTAGATGCTTATATAGCAGACGTCAAGAAAAACTAAACATATTTTCTACCCTTAAAAAAAAGGCTCTACCACATAAGTGTAGAGCCTTTTTTATTGAATTATAGTTTTAATAAACCTGTTATTTTTAGATCTAGAAATCAATCCAAATTCCCATAAAGGCAATAATATAAGGAGCTAATAAGGCTGTAAACACACCATTTACTATTAACCCAATACTAGATAAAGCACCAAAATTACCACTTATTTCCATTGATTTTGAAGCCCCCAAAACGTGAGCCGCTGTTCCCATAGAAATTCCTTGTGCAATCGTGCTTTTAATACGTGTAATTTTCATAATCTCGTATCCGAATATAGACCCTAGAATTCCGAATAATACCACCACCGAAGCGGTAAGAGGAGGAATTCCACCTAAAGTTTTAGACACCTCCATGGCAATAGGTGTTGTCACCGATTTTGGAGCTAAAGACAGTACAATTTCTTTTGGAGCGCCTAGAACATGTGAAATTAATACAACAGACACCACACCTGCAATACACCCTACCAACTGAGAAACAACAATAGGAATCGCTTGTTTTTTTATTTTTCCTAATTGCTGATACAAAGGTACACCCAAGGCTACAATGGCTGGTTTTAGTAAAAATTCGATCATCCTACTCCCCTGATGGTAAGATTCAAAATCGATTTTAAAAATAGTTAACACAGCTATTATTAAAATAATGGCAACTAAAACCGGGTTAAGTAATATCATTTTAGTCTTTCTTCGAATCCCTTGAGCTAAGAAATAAGCGACAAAGGTCAAAGTAAGAATGAAAATTTCTGAGTTTAAAATAGTATCCATACCCTAAGCTTGAGGAGTTTTATTTTTCTTGAATATCTTTTTGTGTCTCATAAACAATTGGTGCGTCCAACCCGTACAAGCAAAAACAATTACTGTAGCTAGAGTTGAAGCTACAATTATGGGCCAAAATGAAGCTTTAATAAGATCTAGATATAACATAATGGCGACGCCAGGTGGCACAAAAAAGAAGGCCATATTCTTGGTTAAAAAATTACTTAAACCACGCACCCATTCCAATTTAATCCAACGCAATTCTAAAGACACGGTTAACGCTAACATCCCTATTATACTAGCAGGCATTTTTATGCCTGTAAAATAAACAAATACCTCCCCAAAGAGTAAACACCCCAAAATTATTACAACTTGTCTCATCTACAACTATTATTTCCTGACAGTGCCTTATTTAAATTTATAAATACCGATGTAAGTAATTTCCTTTTTAGAAACATTTACATCTAGAAAAACAATAAAACACAACCTATATTATGGTCCTTCAAAAATAACTATTATAAGACTAAAAAACGCTAGAAAACCAATTGATTATACTGTTTTTATACCTTCCAAAAACTAAGGCATATCATATAAAAATCTTTAAAAATATAAGGTTGAAACTATCGAATTATTAACATAAAGAGTGATTCGGTTATTTTTTATTTATAAAAAAGACACGTTTTATTTCTATTCAAAATATCTTTGTGATTAAAATTTAAATAAGCAGTCGTTACAATTACGATTCATTTTAATTAGAAACTAGATACAAATGGGAATATTCAATAAAATATTAGGAAATGCTTCAGAAGTATCTCCTGAACAATTAAATGAGAAGTATAGTAGATTACTTATCAATGGAGAGCACGTAGAATTAGGATTTAAATTATTACGGGATACTTTTATGTTTACCAACAAGCGTTTAATTTTAATAGATGTGCAAGGGCTTACAGGGAGCAAACAAGAATATAGATCCATGCCTTATAAAAGTATTTCTAGATTTTCTTTAGAAACTGCTGGGACATTTGATTTAGATGCCGAATTAAAAATTTGGATTTCTAGTGAAAATACACCTTCCGTGAGTAAGAAATTTAATAAAAGTATAAACGTGTACGAAGTACAAAAGTATTTAGGAGAAAAAGTAATGTAATCGCTTAAATCTAAATCGGATAATAACTAAAAAAGGCTTCAAAATTTAAAATTTTGAAGCCTTTTAAAATGTATTTAAATGTAAATCTTACTCTAATAAACTTAAATCTGCAACACCTTTTACTTCGGTAGATAATTCTCCTAACCAACCTAAATCTGCTTGAACTCCGGTTTGGATTTTAATAAAATCGATTCCTGTTAGAGATACTGACTCTCCGTCTGCATCCATAGCATCTGCAATATCAATATTATCTCCACCTGCAGTATTATCGGCATACCCATAATCAAAAGAATTACTCTTTATAAAAGTTGGGTTACTCAAATCTACATTTACATCAGATAAAAGTGTTCCTGTAAGTGTATAAGAATCTTCGGTAATCCATTCTGGGTAATACGCCTGTGAATGAAAATTGTTCTTTTTTACAACTCCGGTTTCACCATCATTATTTTCCCAAGACACATCATCTTCATCATTTGCTGGCTTAAAATAAGTAACACTATAATTACGCTTTGTTCCTTCTAAGTCATGTCCAGACCCTTTAATTTCATACCACGTATCATCGGCAATACCATTTGCATTTTCGTCCTGCATAACCCAAATAATACCAGGTTCTGCTGCGCCAGAGAAACCGTTACCATAGATAATAAAATCTTTAGAATCGGAAGAATTTACAACCGTATGGTCGAATGCTAACGTTATAGAACCTCCCCAGGCACCTAAAGTAACTAATCCGCTTTTACCATTTAAAACACCTTCTGCACTTTCAAAATTTCCTACATTCTTGTTTAAGAATTGTCCCGGTGCTGGTAAGTACTCAAGTAATTCTGTAACGTAAGCCGTACTTTCTGAAGACACTGGACGAATAAAAGCATCTACTGTAATATTATAATTGAAAGAAAACTCGCCACTAATATTAGATGCACGATAAGACAGTTCGTAATTCCCTGATGATTCTGGAATAAATTCGTAAGTATCTGTAGTTGATACCAAACTATCTCCAAGCATCCATTCGCTTGTATACATATCGTCGTTTAAATTGCTTGCTTCAAAAACCTTCGAATCCGTCATAGTCATTGAAACCGCTTGATCTGGTACAGAAAGTTCTATTTCTGGCGCTAAAATAGGATCTTCATCATCGCTTGAACACGCAAAAAATAAAGCACTACATCCAAATAATAAGGCAACTTTGTTTTGTTTTAAAAAATTTAATCTTTTCATTTTATTCGTTTTATAATTATTATTCTGGTTGATATACAAATTGAATTTTCGATGGAATATCCCCGGTTTCTACTTTCCATTTAAATTCGCCTTCCGAATCGAAACAGTACAAATCACCTGGAGAAAAGTAATCTTTGGCATCTGTAATGTAAATATCTTCGTTATCCGGATTTATGGCAATTCCATATGGTATTTGGATAAGATCTTCATTTCCTTCTGCTATAAACGAGCCCTCTAAAACAGTTTCCGTCTTAGTATCGAGCATGTTATAAGAAATAACAAAACCTCCGGTTAAGTAACTAAATTCTGTACTGTAGATGTATGCAATATCGTTATGAATGGTAAAGTTGCTAGCCGCCAAATTGAAGGTTTTCTTGACTTGGTCTGTTTTAGTATCTACAACAAAAAGATTGGATGGGGTTTCAAAATAATCACCTCTAGAAGACACATATAAATCGCCTTCGCTATCCATTTTTAAGCGGTGTAAATTCTTAGCCACTTCAATGCGTTTCGTTTCTGTAAAGCTCGGAATATCGATTACAGAAATAGTAGATTCGTATTCTGGCGGACTATAACCTCCGGAATTAGCCACATAAATTTTGTTATCGTAGGCCACCAATTCTTCTGGCTGGCGTCCAACATCCACCTTACGCGTTATGGTTAAACTCGTGGTATCAATTTCGTTAACTTGTCCTAATGGAGAATTTGGGTCGCCTATAGTACCTAAATAAGTACTTAAATAGGCTTTGCCTTCGTAAAAGGTAATGTAGCGGCAATTATCAACATTTATTTGTTTTAATCTAACACCTGTATTTACATCTAAAACCTCAACTTTATTCGATGCATTTACAACAATATACATTTTAGAACCATAAATACCTATATCGTTCGCAACATCTCCTAATCCTCCAACCTCGGTTGGATTGTTAGCTTTAAAGCGCTCGTGCTTGTACTCTCCTGTTTCAAAATCCATGTAATCCAAAGACGCTTTATTCATAGACATATTTCCTTCATTTATAAGGTAAAACCCTTTTAAAACGTTGTTTACGTCTGGAACTTCTGGTGTTTGAGAATCATCATCTGGAACTTCTGGTATTTGAGCATCATCATCTGCCATGATAGGATCATCTGTTCTACATGAGAAGACAGATACAACGGTTACTAAAATAAGTAGATACTTTTTCATTAGTATAAATTTGAATTTTAAAGTTTATAATTAAGGGTGAAGCGATATGAACGCCCTGGCATTGGGAAATTCTTAACCACATCATATTGTTGATCGAATACATTATTTACCTCAACACCTAGTTTCATAGGATTATTAAAACATTGAAACGTATAATTTGCCGATAGATCATGAGTATACCAAGGTTGCAAATAATTAGATGTTATATTCGCTGTTTGGCTGTAACGTTCTCCGGTATAAATAAAACTGTAATTAAGCTGAAATGCCTTATAAGCGCCCATAACAGTTGCACTACCACTATGTAGTGGTAAATACGGAATCTGATCGCCATAGGTATTACTACCCGGAGTTACATCAATGGCTTTCTGATAAGCATAATTTACCATACCCGTAACATCTATTTCTTGAGAGAATTTAACGGTAGATTTTAATCCGACTTCCACACCTGTAGTCTCTACTTTACCGAGATTTAACATGGTCCAACGGAATAAATTAGCGCCAGGAACAGCCACAATTTTATCGGTAATCCATACTTTATATACATCGGCTTGAACTTCGAAAAATGTACTCTGATTTGAATGCTGATACGACAAGCCAAAATCGATTTGTTCGGAATATTCTGGGTTTAAAAATGTATTCCCTATAAATGTATAGTACAGATCGTTAAACGTGGGCATCCTAAAAATGTTTTTATAAAACGCTCGTAATCTTAGATCTGAATTCTGAAAAGGCTGTACATTAACAAGTACTGAAGGGGTAAATTCCTGAAGATCGTCGGCCGAATCGTAAGCCTCAACAGTTTCATTTACCGTTGTACTTAATACACTTAGTTGCACATTAAGTCGTTTAAAATGAAAGTTACTCGCTAAGGCATTCAACATCGAAAAACGCTTAGGGTACGCAAAACGATAGAGGTTGGCATCGAGAGTATTTTCTTCAAAATCTGAGGCCAGAGACACCTCCCAGAAAGGTTTTAGTTTAATGGTATTAACTATTGAAGTATAATATTTTTTTTGATTGTATCTGTTGTCTAAAATTCCGTCCAGAGATACAATTTCGGGATCGACATAACGGGTGTGATCGTCTGCATATTTTCCTCTAATCACAAAAAAATAAGAATCGTTTACTTGATGCTTAAATTCCCCTTGAATAAAATTATTCTGATCCCACAAACGCTGTGGCCTACTAAAACGATTTGCGACAATGGCTCCCGGTAAACCACGCTCGGAATCGAAATGGTAGTATTTTACATGCCAACTCGTTCTTTCAGATGGCTTTCCATACAATGCTGTTTCTACACGGTAAGATTTTATATCGGCATTTTTTCTAACTGCTGTTGTATCGTAATTACCATTGGTATATCTAAATTTATATTCGCCGTCTGCAGAGACCATTTCGGCACTTACTCGTGCAGCGATATTATCGGATAATTTATAATCTAAAGCTAACGAAGGATTAACTAAACCGAAAGAACCTGTTTTAAATGTTACATCAGCCTCGTATTTTTTATCAGCATTAAAATCTGGTGTTTTCGACTTTAAATAAATGCTATTCGCAGACGCATACGCATTTGCCGATTGGTCTAAATCTGTACGTTGTCCTTGGTACAAACTCACTTGCTCCATGTTACTTAAGGAATATTTACCCAAATCGACTTGACCATTTTGGGCATTCCCTAATTTAACCCCATCGTAAAACACACCTGTATGTTGCGAGCCCATACTACGAATATTCACGGTTTTAATACCACCAACACCTCCATAATCTTTAAGTTGCACGCCACTAAAAAACCGAATAGCATCGGCTACATTTAAACTATTTAATCGCGTTAAAGTCTCGCCATCCAAGGTTTGTACAGGAGCTGGAGAGACATGTTTTTTATACTGTGTAATATTATATTTTAAGACCACTTCTTTTAAAGAGGTAGCGGCAACACTATCTTGTTCTTGTGCATAAACAGACACCGAACACAAACACGTGACGCACGTAATTAAGATATATTTATATAACAATTTTGAAAATTTCACCTCAATTAATTTATGGCAATCGAGGGCAGACTAACCGGTTCTAGACACAGTTACTCCTAAAGAGAAGAATAAAACGATTCTAATCCTAGCTTTTATCCCCGAAAGCTATTTGAATTACTAAAAAATGGCAGGTCTTCTGACTTACTCCTTTCACCTGGCCTTCCCTTTCTATTGAAAAGTGACCATAAATTAGGCTTCAGTTATGAGCTTACAGCTGCGGGACAGTTTCGGACTTACACCGAATTCTCTTTTAATGTTAATGTTTAAATTAAACACAACAACCATTTCCCTTATTATTTAAAAATGCAAATTTAGACAAAAAACACAGATTGCAAACCATCTATTTCACATTTCATTTCATTTAAATATTTTCTATACTATAAAGTAGAAATTGGTATGTAATATGTGGCAACAAATATAATTGGGAAGACGCATATAATACATGACAACTATCATGGAAGACACATTGAAAGGAGAAGTGGTTAGCAAATAAAACTGACCTTTCCCCGGTCGCTTTTCTATATAATATTAATCAAAATGCGAATTAAAATAAATGACACCAGCCACATATATAAAATTAAAAAGGCTAGAATATATAATATCCCAGCCTTTTCATGCTTAAAATGTAATTTTATGTATAAAGTATAATGTTTAAAAAAAGTTTTAAAACCATTTAGCAATACTAAATAGTCTTAGAATATACCTCCCTCTTAAAGACAAGTCTATTCTTCTACTAAAATATCGTATTCAAAATTAAATTCTCCTGCGATGTTATATGCTCTGTAAGATAACACATAATTTCCTGGAGCTTCAGCAACAAATTCATAAGAGCTTTCGGCAGATACCACGATATCATCTAAACTCCATTCATTAGCATAAATACTATCTACTTCTGTAACTCTCTGAGCTTCAAAAGTAACACGATCTCCAACTTTAATACCGTCTTTAAACGATAATTCTGTCATATTTAATTCGGGAGCAGCAACACGAAAATCTGCATAGTCTTTGGCACAAGAAACAAATAAAGAGGCGCAAACTAGGAATAGTATGGCTACACGCCATGATCTGAAGTTAAATTTTTTCATTTTATTATCGATTTGGGGTTGATATAATAATCTTTCTAAAACTTTTCTAGCTACTACATTCCTTTTGGGTGGGAAATAAGTATAAATCAGGTTAAAAATAAGCTTAAAGCTACTAGATGGTTTTAGGCACTATGTAATTCTCTTTTTTTATGTTAATACTATGTTATAAATATATAATTTAATTCCTTTTAACTCATTTATAAATTTAAATATTTATTTGGTAATACATTATGACAATTATTACGCTTTAAAAATATTTAAACAGCTATAAATTAAGCGTCTTAGTAGGAAGACAAGAAAATAATTTTACTATTTAAAAATTTATCGTATAAATAAGATATGTAATTTAGGTTAAGTCACTTATACCGCTGCAAGATATAAATAATAATCAATATTTCGTGAAAATAAATTCAGAAAAAGACAGCATAAAAGTCATTTTAATGAAATTCGAAAAGGCGCCAAGGACATCTTAATCTCGTTATTTAATAAAAACGCACACCTAGATTATAGTGTTTGTTGACCGATAAATTAATCACTTCGTCGATGTTTTTCCTTTATACCGTCTAGGATGTCTCCTAATTTTACAAATCTAAAAATTGTTAATTTTTTCCAAAATGAATAAAAACTGTAGGTAAAAAAATGAGTGCTCAATCATGGACATTTGACCATTTAAAAATCTTAATTTTAACAGTTTTTTAATTGATTTTTTTTGAAAATCGCATCATTTTCTGTGAGAAATAGCACCTTTTACTCTGAAAAAAGTGCTAGAAATGGAAATTACAACCTGTAAAAGGTCCTTACTTTTTAAATATTAGTTTTGAAATTCGACCTTTTCCGGCAGCATAAGCCGTAGAATCATTTAGAAATCGGATGGTATAGAATGACACATCGCTTATATGCGTCCATGAATCTCCACTATTATTAGACAAGTCTATACCGCTATTACTTACTGCGACTAATGTTTTAGCGTCACTATTTGGCATATACTGCACACAACTTTTATGTCCCGGTAATTCGCCATCGGCAACTAATTCCCATGTTTTCCCTCCATCTGCGGTTCTCATCTTATTACTTGTATTCACGGTTGGCTTTGTGTAATCGCCTCCAACAGCAAATCCGTGTTGATCATCGTAAAAATCTATAGAGAAGATTCCTTGATTAGCCACTGTATTTATCATTGGTGTGTCTATACTAATCCATGTGTCTCCTTTATCTTCGGTATAATAAATGGTGCCACTTGTAGTAACAATCCATGCTTTATCGCCTAACACTTTAATATTAGTGTTACTCGCAGCAAATGCTCCTTCTCCATCTACCGCCTTTGGTAATACGTCGCATGCTAATTTAGTCCACGTCTCTCCGCCATCTCTGGTTATAATTACAGATAAACAATTACCGATCTTATCTCCTACCGCTATACCATCTGTGTCGTTCCAAAAGGTCATGGCGTCGTAAAACACACCTTCCCCTTCTTCCTTATATACCAATTTCATAGATCCGTCGTCGCCCGTTTTATATAAGAGCGCAGGATTTTCTATACTCAACATAAAAAAATCGTTAGATGTATGTGCAACCGCTCTAAAATGTAAAGGAATAGAATCGTACAATTGCTTAGATGTTGCCCATTGTTCTTTTTTCGGAAAATAGAGTCCGTAAGTTCCTTTATTGGCTGCAAAAGCCAGGGTACCATCTCCCATTAGCTCGATAGCACGAATACTTAAAGAGTCGTTATATATATCTTGAATTTCGACAGATTTATAAGTTTTGGAAGGTTTTTGAACATCTTGTTTGCAAGAACTGATAAAAACAAAAAGTAAAAGGCTCGTTATTAGTCTCATTTATTAAAATTTTGGCTAAAAATAATTAATTAAACTTACCTTTGTGGCCTTAAATACACAAAATGCGATTACATAGAAATTTATGCTTTGCGGTAGTAGATGGGTTAATGCTTATTTTTAACGAAGGGGTTTATGCCGACAAAGTTGTTCAACAATTATTAAAACGCGATAAACGCTGGGGAAGTCGCGACCGCGGTTTTGTAGCCGAAACGACTTACGAGATCGTTCGCTGGAAACGCCTATATGCTGAAATAGCAGAAGTAAAAGAGCCTTACGACAGAGATAATATTTGGAGAATATTTGCCGTTTGGGCCACTCTAAAAGGTATTAAATTACCAGATTGGAAATATTTTGAAAACACACCAACACGTAAAATTAAAGGACGTTTTGATGAATTGTCTCAAATAAGAAAATTCAAAGAATCTATTCCTGATTGGATGGATGAAATTGGTGTTAAAGAATTAGGCGAAGAACTTTGGACCAAAGAAATTGCTGCTTTAAACCAACAAGCCGATGTTGTTCTAAGAACAAACACCTTAAAAATTACTAAAGACAAATTACAAGCCGATTTATTTGACTTGGATATTGAAACTGAGTTTATAAAAGGATATCCTGATGCGCTTAAATTAAAAGAGCGTGCTAACGTATTTACCACAGAAGGTTTTAAAAACGGACATTTTGAAGTGCAAGATGCCTCTTCTCAATTAGTGGCTAAATACTTAGAAGTAGAACCAGGAATGCGTGTTGTAGATACATGCGCTGGTGCTGGTGGAAAAACATTACACTTGGCCTCTTTAATGGAAAACAAAGGGCAAATTATAGCCTTAGATATTTATGCTCACAAATTGCATGAACTTAAGCGTCGTGCGAAACGCGATGGAGCTCATAATATTGAACCTCGTCATATCGAATCGACTAAAGTGATTAAAAAATTATACGATAAAGCAGATCGTGTTTTAATTGATGCACCATGCTCAGGCTTAGGTGTATTAAGAAGAAATCCAGATGCGAAATGGAAATTACAACCGGAGTTTTTAGATAGAATTCGTGCTACACAGCAAGAAATTCTTCAAACGTATTCTAGAATGGTAAAAGCTGAAGGACAGTTGGTTTATGCCACATGTTCAGTATTACCATCTGAAAACAGACAACAAGTTGACACTTTCTTAACATCGGAGTTCGGAAAAGATTTTACCTTAGTGCGCGACGAAAATATCTACGCGCACAAAACAGGATTTGATGGATTTTATATGGCGTTACTTAAGAGAAAGTAAGACTATAAATAATATTCAAAAATGTTTAAAAGCTAGTAGAGATTTTTCTTTACTAGCTTTTTTTATTTTGTAAATTGGGCGCAAATCAAAAACAACTTAAATAATACCCTATGAAACACTTTTACTTATCAGTATGCTTAACCTTTTCAACACTATTTGGCTTTGCTCAAATAAATCCACCTGAAGACTTACAAGCATATTACAACACCGTAAACTTTTCTAAAACCGGCGTAGAACTTAAAGAAGACTTAAGCGCCGTTACCATTGCAAAACATGTTAAAGAACTAACGTATACTCCAGAAGTATGGGAAGCGTTAAAAGTTACAGATCTTGATCCTGACAATAGTAATAACGTACTTTTAATGTATGGTTATGACGATACGGACAACAATATTTCTACAGACAGAAGTAGAGATAAAAACAAAAATGGAGGAAATCAAGGCGAGTGGAATCGTGAGCATATCTATGCAAAATCTTTAGGAACTCCGAATTTAGGAACAGAAGGTCCTGGATCTGATGCCCAAATGCTACGTCCGAGTGACATTGGTAGAAACGCAGACCGTAACAATTTAAAATTTGCAGATGGTAGCGGTAATTCAAACTTTTCAAACGGTGGCTGGTATCCTGGCGACGAGTGGAAAGGCGACTGTGCTCGTATCGTAATGTACATGTACATTAGATATGGTGAGCGTTGTTTACCAACTAATGTAGGTTTTGGAGATGCTGCTCAAACGCCTGACGACATGATTGATTTATTCTTGGAATGGAATATTGAAGATCCTGTTTCAGAATTCGAAAAACAAAGAAACACCTACCACGGAAACACATCTAATACGTACGCCCAAGGTAACAGAAACCCATTTATCGATAATCCATATTTAGCAACTGCTATTTGGGGAGGTGCAGATGCACAGAATTTATGGGATGGTAACGTCGCTGAGGACGATACAGAAGCACCAACAGTACCTACAGCTCTTGCTTCAAGCGATATTACAGCGTCTAGCATTACATTAACATGGACAGCGTCTACAGACAATATTGCTGTTGCCTCTTACAATGTATACATGGATGGAACGTTCTTAACAAAAGCGTATACAAATACAATTACAATTTCAGATTTAGATGCAGATACAACTTATGCGTTTACAATAACTGCCGAGGATGCTTCTAATAATGTTTCAGCGGTATCAGAATCGATTTCAGCAACCACTACAGGAGAAATTGTAATGGATTATTGTACGTCTGAAAGTTTTGAAAACCTATCATCAACTATAGATGTAAATGACAGCTCATATGCAGATCGTACATGGACTGGAGATAATGGTTTAGAATGGACTGCAACTGGAGCTAGAATAGACCAAAATATTGATGGATCAAAAGCCGTAGCAATCGACAAAAACAATTCAGGATCTTTAACCGCTCCAACGACTAGTAATGGTATAGGTGCTTTAACAGTAACAACACTACGCGTTTTTGGTGGTGGATCTGGAACTCTAGATTTAGTTGTTAATGGTGAGGTTGTAGGACAAATTCCTTACAATGAATTTGAACAAACTACAACTATTGAAAACATTAATATTGCGGGTAACGTAACTGTAGAATTAAATAATATTACTTCAGATAATCGTGACCGTATCGTTATCGATAATCTGGCTTGGACATGTTACGAAAACACAAATTCTGATTACTGTACAGAAGAAACATTTACAAATCTTACACCTATTCAAGATGCTCCTGACAGTTCATACACAGAACGTACTTGGACTGGAGATAATGGTTTAGTATGGACTGCTACAGATGCTAGAATAGATCAGAATATCGAATTAAGTAAAGTTATCACCATTAGAGATGGTGTCTTAACTGCGCCTAAAACAACTGGAGGTATCGGAACATTAACAGTTACGACACAACGTGTATTTGTTGGTGGTTCTGGAACTTTTGATGTGGTAGTAAACGGAAATGTAGTTGGGCAAATTGCTTATAGCGACGTGGTACAAACTATAACTGTTGAAAATATTAACATTGAAGGTGAAGTAGCGTTAGAATTAAATAATAAATCAACAACATCAGACCGTGTTATTATTGAAAACCTTGCTTGGACGTGTTACGATGCATCTTTAAGTATTGAAGACGACAGTCTAAATGCTGTTAAAATCTATCCTAACCCAATGGAAGATTTACTAAACATTGCAATGCCAAACGGAGAAGCATCTCAGGTTGACATTTACAATATGTTAGGAAAATTAGTACTTTCTAAAACCATACAAAACAGCACTAGTATTAGCACTCAAAACTTACAATCGGGTGTTTATATTTTAAGAGTGACTCAAAACAACAAAACGATTAGCAAAAAATTAGTTAAGAATTAATTTCTTGAAAATTCATTTTGAAAAGCGACCCAATTGGGTCGCTTTTTTTATGAAACAAATTCTGCTGTAGCCCTGAAAAAAGACTCTATCTTTTTTTGAAAAAATATCGCTAAAAAACACTAATTTTGTCCTTTCTTAAAAAATAATACAAACCTCATTATATGATTCATTTCTTTGGAAACGTAAACGGCAAATTATTTGCTGTACAAACAGTTAAAGAATTATCGACTGAAACTATTTCAAAATTATCGTGGCTTTTTGGCAACCAGCCTAAGTTAGAACAAGCATCAATCGATGCTTTTTTTGTTGGTCCTCGTGCCGCTATGATTACACCTTGGAGTACAAATGCTGTTGAAATTACTCAAAATATGGGTATCACAGACATTATTAGAATTGAAGAATTTGAAGCTGTCGCTGAAGATTTTTCAGATTTCGATCCGATGATTTCTCAAAAATTCAACGAATTAAATCAAGACTCATTTACAATTGATATTAAACCAGAACCGGTTTTAAATATTGAAGACATTGCCGCTTACAATGCACAAGAAGGGCTGTCTTTAAGCGACGAAGAAGTGACGTATCTAGAAGGTGTTGCTAAGAAAATTGGGCGTCCGTTAACAGATTCTGAAGTCTTCGGATTTTCGCAAGTCAATTCAGAGCACTGTCGTCATAAAATTTTCAACGGAACATTTGTTATCGATGGTGAAGAAAAAGAGGTGTCATTATTTAAAATGATTCGTGAAACATCTAACAAAAATCCTAACGATATTGTATCGGCTTATAAAGATAATGTCGCGTTTGTAAAAGGTCCTATTGTAGAACAATTTGCTCCTAAAACGGCAGACAAGCCAGATTTTTACGAAACGAAAAATTACGAATCTGTAATTTCATTAAAAGCAGAAACTCACAACTTCCCAACCACAGTAGAGCCTTTTAATGGTGCTGCAACTGGTTCTGGTGGAGAGATTCGCGATAGACTTGCAGGAGGAAAAGGCTCTTTACCTCTAGCAGGAACAGCAGTTTACATGACATCGTATTCGCGTTTAGAAGAAAACCGTCCGTGGGAACAAAAAACGCAAGCACGTCCGTGGTTATACCAAACACCAATGGATATTTTAATAAAAGCCAGTAATGGTGCATCCGACTTTGGAAACAAATTCGGACAACCATTAATTACAGGTTCTGTATTGACTTTCGAACACGACGAGAATGCATCGTCTAGTACAGCAAACCCTAGAAAATTAGGTTTCGATAAAGTTATTATGCAGGCTGGTGGTATTGGTTACGGTAAAGCAGACCAAGCCTTAAAGGATACGCCTAAAGAAGGCGATAAAATTGTTATTCTTGGTGGTGAAAACTACCGTATAGGAATGGGTGGTGCCGCAGTGTCTTCTGCAGATACTGGAGAATTCGAATCGGGTATCGAGTTAAATGCGGTACAACGTTCTAATCCAGAAATGCAAAAACGTGCTGCCAACGCTGTGCGTGGGATGGTAGAAAGTGACGAAAACTTTATTGTATCTATCCACGATCATGGAGCTGGAGGACATTTAAATTGTCTTTCAGAATTGGTAGAAGATACAGGAGGGAAAATCAATTTAGACAGTTTACCTGTTGGAGACCCTACCCTATCGGCTAAAGAAATTATTGGTAACGAATCTCAAGAACGTATGGGATTAGTTATTGCAGAAAAACATTTAGAAACGCTTCATAAAATTGCAGATAGAGAACGCTCTCCTATTTACGATGTTGGAGAAGTTACAGGAAACGACCGCTTTACTTTCGAGTCTAAAACAACTGGTGAAAAGCCAATGGATTTAGCATTAGAAGATATGTTTGGAAGTTCGCCTAAAACCATAATGACAGACAATACCATTGTCAGAAAATATAAAAATCCGCGTTACAAATCTAAAAACTTAAAAATCTATTTAGAGCAAGTGTTGCAGTTAGAAGCTGTGGCTTGTAAAGATTGGTTAACTAACAAAGTAGATAGATGTGTTGGTGGTAAAGTAGCCAAACAACAATGTGTTGGACCTTTACAAATTCCGTTAAACAACGTTGGTGTTATGGCACTAGATTTTAACGGAAAAGAAGGAATTGCAACCTCTATTGGGCATGCGCCTATTTCGGCTTTAATTCAGCCAGATGCGGGTAGTAGAAATGCCATTACAGAATCGCTTACCAATATTGTTTGGGCCCCTTTAAAAGATAATTTAAAAAGTGTATCGTTATCTGCAAACTGGATGTGGCCTTGTAAAAATGAAGGTGAAGATGCTAGATTATACAAAGCAGTTCAAGCCGTTTCAGAATTTGCAATCGACTTAGGGATTAACGTACCTACAGGAAAAGATTCGCTTTCTATGAAGCAAAAATATCCTAACGAAGACGTTATTGCTCCTGGAACAGTAATTATTTCTGCTGCAGGAAATTGTTCTGAAATTTCTAAAGTTGTAGAACCTCTTTTAAAAGCTGATGGTGGAAATATTTACTACATCAACATCTCTCAAGACGACTTTAAATTGGGTGGTAGTTCTTTCTTCCAAGCATTAAACGCTATTGGAAACGATACCCCAGATGTTAAGAATACAGACTTTGTTAAGAATGCGTTTAATGCGATTCAGGACTTAATTAAAGCGGATAAAATTGAGGCTGGACACGATGTTGCTTCAGGTGGTTTAATCACAACTCTATTAGAATTGTGTTTTGCTGATGTAAACTTAGGAGCCGATTATGATTTCACAGCTTTAAATGAAGAAGATTCACTTAAGATATTATTCTCTGAAAATGCAGGACTTGTTTTTCAAGCAGATGCTTCAGTAGAATCTATTTTAGCTGAAAACAATATTGAAGTATTTAAAATTGGAACGGCTAATACTTCTGGAAAAATAAACATTAAAAACAACGAAGATGTATTTGCTTTTGATGTTGCCGAATTAAGAGATGTGTGGTACAAAACATCGTATTTATTAGATAAAAAGCAAACGGCAAATAACGTTGCAGACGCGCGTTACGAAAACTATAAAAATCAGCCACTTCAATATACTTTCCCTAAACATTTTACAGGTAAGCGTCCTACCATAGATGCTAGTCAGCCTAAACCAAAAGCGGCTATTATTCGTGAAAAGGGAAGTAATTCTGAACGTGAAATGGCTAACGCGATGTATTTAGCTGGTTTTGATGTGAAAGATGTACACATGACCGATTTAATTTCTGGTCGTGAAACGCTTGAAGATATTCAGTTTATTGGTGCTGTTGGTGGTTTCTCAAACTCGGATGTTTTAGGCTCTGCTAAAGGTTGGGCTGGTGCTTTTATGTATAATGAAAAAGCAAAAACAGCATTAGAAAACTTCTTTAAAAGAGAAGACACACTGTCTGTTGGAATCTGTAACGGATGCCAGTTATGGATGGAATTAGAATTAATTAATCCAGAACACGACGTTCACGGAAAAATGTTACATAACGACTCGCATAAACACGAGAGTTCATTTACTTCTGTGAAAATTCAGAAAAACAATTCGGTAATGTTATCGAGTTTAGAAGGCAGCACACTTGGAGTTTGGATTTCTCACGGAGAAGGAAAATTTAACCTTCCTAAAGAAGAAAGCCAATACAACATTGTAGCGAAATACGGTTACGAAGGGTATCCAGCAAATCCTAATGGTTCCGACTTTAATACAGCCATGATGTGTGACGCTTCAGGAAGACACTTAGTAACAATGCCACATATAGAACGTTCTACCTTTCAATGGAACTGGGCAAACTATCCAGAAGGCAGAAAAGACGAGGTTTCTCCTTGGTTAGAAGCATTTGAAAATGCTAAAAAATGGATTGATGGCATTAAAGAGTAAATTTTCACTAATTTAGGTTTTTTAAACAGCCTAAATGAGAATTACTTACATAGTATTATTACTATTTACCTATACTATTACTTTTGCGCAAGATATAACGCATCAACATAAAGTTGATGCGTTAAAAGCGCGTATTACCTCCGAAAAGCATAAAGGTCAGAAACTACAGCTACTAGACACCTTAACCGACCTAATCTACCACGATACCAAACTAGGATTCGACTCCATTTGCAGAGTGACTATAGATTATGCTATACAGTTAGACTCTTTTAGTATTGCCTCTCGAAATACACAAGGCTTAATTAATTATTACAATAATGTATTAGGAAAACCAGAAGACGGTATTACCGTTTTCAATACGTATTTTAATACACTAAAAGATCATATAACCGATAGGAACTTAGCTGGCATTTATATAGATGTTGGAGATAGTTTTTATTTTTCTAAAGCTGTAGATACAGCACTATCTTATTACAATAAGGCCATAAAACATGCAGAACAAGCCGGTAACGATCGCGTTAAAGCCTTTGCCATATTAAACCAAGGTTATGCTTTTATGGACGAAGGTCAGTTTCCCAAAGCATCTCAACATTTACAAGAAGCGTCTAAAATTTTTGTCACGGTTAAAGACACCTTTAATATTATTGCTTCTAAAAATGCTTTATCTATATTATACAGTGCTAATGGGTTTTTAAAAGAAGCCAGAGAAGAGCGCGAACAAGCCATTGCACTAGCAAAACAGACTAAAAATTATGGGTTACTCGTGTCTTTATATGTAAATACAGCATCAGATTATAAAAAACAAAACCTCCAAAAAGAACGCTTAGAAAACTTACACAAAGCAGTTGCCGTAAATAAGAAATCGGATAACTACGAGTTTTTTAATCCGATACTTTTAAACGTTCTAGTAATTGCTTATGCAGAAAACGACAGCATAGCTAAGGCAAAATCGTATTTAAGTACTTTAAAACAAGACCAGAGAAACATGGAAGGTATTTACGAGAATTATTACTACAGAGCACGCAGTCATTTAGCGTATGCCGAAAAAGATTATCGTACCGCTTTACAATGGAATTTAAAATATTTGGATCTTGTAAAAACATCTAACAATATAGAAAACATAGAAGACGCAGAGGCTTTATTGGCTAAAGTATACGAAAAATTAAATTTATATGAAGATGCTTACACCCACCTAAAAGCTTCTAAAAAGATTGAAGATTCCTTAAAATCTATTCAGAAAAACAACGCATTAAGTTATTACCAAACGCTTTACGAAACCAGTAAACGCGATCAGAAAATAAAAGATCAGAACAGCGAAATACAATTACTAGACGAACAAAACACGCGTAAAGCCCAACTACTATGGCTAAGCATCATTTTACTTATTGCTTTATTTTCAATTATCTATTTATGGCGTTCTCGTAAATATTCACAAAAGAATGCACAGCTTCAAAAAGTATTTGCTCAAGATTTAATTCATAGTGTCGAAGCAGAGCGCAAACGCATTTCTAGTGAGCTTCATGACAGTGTTGGACAAAGCTTATTACTTATTAAGAACAAAATATTTTTAGAAAGCGATAATAAAACAGACACCGCTTTGGTAGATAGTGCTATTGATGAGATTAGAACAATATCCCAGCAATTACATCCCTTTCAGTTTGAGAAATTAGGCTTAATAAACTCGATAAAAAATACAATAGAAAATTTTCAGAAGCATTCTAATATTTTCTATTCAGAAGATATAGAGGTCGAATCTTTAGAGATTTCAAAAGACAAAGAAATATTTATTTATAGAATACTTCAAGAATGCTTAAACAATGTTGAAAAACACTCTGAAGCAAAGGCGTGCATAATTCGCATAGAAAATTTAAAAGACGCGATACTGTTTGAAATAAAAGATAATGGTGTTGGTTTTGATGTTACCGAAAACACCAAATTATTAAATAGTTTAGGTATGAAAACCTTAAAAGAACGTGCACAGTTAATTGGTGCACAGCTAAGCATTGATTCTATAAAAGGAAAAGGAACAACTATTCAGATAAAAATTCAAAAAGACTAAATTATGGCGACCACTATTCTTCTTGCCGACGATCACCCTTTACTATTAAATGGGACTAAAGAATTTTTAGAAAAAAAATGGTTTAAAATTGTTGCCACCGCGACCGATGGTAATGCAGCTTACAACAGAATTGTAGAGTTACAGCCCGATATTGCTATTTTAGATTTTGATATGCCTAAACTAAACGGTTTAGAAATTGCGCTAGAAATTAAACGTAATTTATTAACCACAAAAGTTGTTATTTTAACCTTACATAAACAAGAATCCATTTTGAATGAAATTGGAAAATCCATACACGGGTACGTTACAAAAGACTGTGCTCTAGAAGAGCTAGAAGCCTGCCTAGAGAGTCTAAAAAACAACATAAATTACATTGGTAAAAAACTGCAAAGTAGCATCCATTTAAATAGCAGTCCAGATTCTTGCGTAGAACAACTTACTCCCACCGAACTAAAAATTTTGAAGTATTTAAATAAGAATTTAAGCAGTCCGCAAATCGCAGAAGAATTATTTATTTCAAAGCGTACAGTCGAAAAACATAGGAGTAATATTATAAAAAAATTAGATATTGACACGACTAGCCAAAACGCCTTATTCTTGTGGCTAAAAAACAACCCTAATATTTTTAATACGTAAGCTTACTAATAGTATAAAACTGCGGCAATATTTACATTAGACAACTTAAATACAACGCCTTATACAAAAACAGCACACATATTACACGCCTATTAATTATTGGATTCTTAACGTTTTTTCGGTGGAATTACGTGATAACGATGATACCCATATAATACAGCCAGATGGATATAGTTACATTATTTATACGCCGGATAAGGCACACTCTGTGAATTATTACAAACCTGACGCTATACCATTAATACTTAAATCCAAAAGCACCAATTATTATATCGCCAAATGTCGGCCGACTTATGTAGGATACTTAAAGATGCAAAATATTAAGATGACGCCTGCAAAACCAAATGATTTTTTAGAAAGTTTGTCATCGGTTAAATTTAAATCTATAAGCCCTACAGTCCTAGACAATATCGTGATGCATTTACATGCTAACGAAAATGCCTCCTTAACAGCGCTTAAAAAACATTACCAATGTACTCATCTTAAAATTAATTATTTATTTAAAAAGAATTTAGGCATGTCTTTTCAACAATATAAAAGCATTTTAAAAGCGAGTTACACCAACCTAAACGACCTATTTAAAGCGCAAGAGGAATAAAGCTATCGCTAAGCTTATATATAACGATTTTAATGAGTTTGACTTTAAAATCATGTATTTATTTACTGGTTTTCCTGGTTTGAATAAAAATGTTCTACAATTTCATCGTAACTCTTAATTGTACTTTTTATCCAATCCATTCGTTTTTCTAACTGCTCTTGCTCGGTAAGTCTCCAATCAATATCAGTGCGCTTAAGCTTAGTCGTTACATGTTGTAAAATAATGGCAGCCGAAACAGAAATGTTTAAACTTTCTGTAAATCCCACCATAGGAATTTTTAAAAACGAATCCGCTTCATCCAAAACAGCCTGCGACAACCCTTCTGTTTCTCTTCCAAAGAAAAAACACGCTGGTTTTGAAACATCAAAATCATGCAATTCACAATCGTTTTCATGAGGTGTTGTAGCTACAATTTGATAGCCTTTTTGTTTTAAATCCGTTATACAATCTTTTACATGATTATAGCGATTTAAATCGACCCACTTCTGTGCTCCCATAGCAATTTCCCGGTCAATGCGTTTTGAGTTTTTCTCTTCAACAATATTCACTTCCTGAATACCAAACACATCGCAACTTCTAATTACCGCACTGGTGTTGTGTAGTTGATATACATCTTCCGTAGCTACTGTAAAGTACTTGGTGCGTTCGGGTAAAACCGTATCAAATCTTGCTTTACGCTCTGGCGTAATTATGTTTTCTAAGTGTTCAAGAAGCTTTAAATCGATCATTAAAATAGTTTGCTAGTTAGAATCTTCGAATTTATAAAAATGATTTCTTATTTTTAACTAATGAAACATATAGTTGTACTTAGTGGTGCAGGAATTAGTGCCGAAAGTGGGTTAAAAACCTTTAGAGATAGTGATGGTTTATGGGAAGGCCATGATGTTATGGAAGTAGCAACTCCTGAAGGTTTTGCTAAAAATCCAGAATTAGTCTTACAATTTTATAACGAGCGCCGAAAGCAATTAGGCGAAGTAAAACCTAATTCTGCGCATTTCGATTTAGCGGCTTTAGAGGAAGATTATAAGGTGACAATCATCACTCAAAATGTAGACGACTTGCACGAACGTGCCGGTAGTACACAAGTTATTCATTTACATGGCGAATTACTTAAAGCCAAAAGTGTTAATAACGAGAACATTCTACCTTGGAATACAGATATAAAACTTGGAGATGTATGCGAAAACGGACATCAAATTAGGCCACACATAGTTTGGTTTGGAGAAGCTGTACCTATGATAGATGTTGCTATTGAACAGTGCAAAACTGCCGATATTTTAATTATTATTGGTACCTCTATGCAAGTGTATCCGGCGGCGAGTTTAATGCATTATGTTGAAGAACAAACACCTGTATATTACATAGACCCTAATCCCGCAGCAATGAAAAACAAGCAGGTAACCACGATTCGCGAAAATGCAACTTCTGGCATGAAAACTGTATTAAAAACATTATCTTTAAAGTAAACATTATATAGTTTCACTGTTACCGAAAAACAGTATTACTTTTGTAAGTTAACATTCTTTAAACTACTTTTAGTTTTATGACAGATGCCGAGATAGAACAAGAAAATGCAACGATTGCAAAAGCTTATAAAGACCTTTTAAAGGTAAGTTACCGAACCCTTTCTGATGATGATAAAAAACTGATTAGAAAGGCATTCGAAATTGCTGTTGATGCCCATAAAGACCAACGCCGAAAATCTGGCGAAGCCTATATATTTCACCCGATTGCTGTAGCCCGATTGGTAGCACAAGAAATTGGTTTGGATGCCACATGTATTGCGGCCGCTTTGCTACACGATGTTGTAGAAGATTGCCCTAGATATACTGTAGACGATATTAGAGAACTTTTTGGAGAAACTGTTGCATTAATTGTAGAAGGTTTAACCAAGATTTCGTCCATGTCTAAAGATATGGAAGACGTATCGTTGCAAGCAGAGAATTTCAGAAAAATGTTGCTGACTTTAAATGATGATGTTCGTGTTATCATTATTAAAATCGCAGACCGTTTGCACAATATGCAGACTATGGACTCTATGCGAGCCGATAAGCAAATAAAAATTGCGAGCGAAACACTTTATATTTATGCACCTTTAGCGCACCGTATCGGACTGTATAATATCAAAACAGAGTTAGAAGATTTAAGTTTAAAATACACCGAACCGGAAGTGTATTTAGATATTCTAAATAAAATAAAAGACAGCAAAGAGGAACAAGACGAATACATTAGAGAATTTAACGAATTAATCGAAAAATCGCTCGATAAAGAAGGTTTAGAATATACCATAAAAGGACGCCCAAAATCCATTTTCTCTATCCGTAGAAAAATGATGAAACAAGGCGTATCTTTTGATGAAGTTTACGACAAATTCGCGGTTAGAATTATTTATAAAAGCGATCCTGCGAATGAGAAATTTATAGCTTGGAAAATTTACTCTATAGTTACAGATCACTTTAGGCCAAACCCAATCCGATTAAGAGACTGGATTTCTTCACCTAAATCTACAGGATACGAAGCCTTGCATATTACAGTTATGGGGCCAAAAGGACGTTGGGTAGAAGTTCAAATTCGTAGTGAACGAATGAATGAAATTGCAGAAAAAGGATATGCTGCACACTATAAATACAAACAAGGTACCGAAAAAGAAGACAGTTTAGATTCTTGGGTAGCGAAACTTCAAGATGCTTTAGAAAATAACGAAACTAATGCCGTCGATTTTGTAGAGCAGTTTAAACTCAGCTTATATGCAAAAGAAATTTTTGTCTTTACTCCTAAAGGAGATTTAAAATCGTTACCAAAAGATGCGACACCTTTAGATTTTGCATTTAACATACATACCGAGGTAGGCATGCGAACTCGAGGAGCCAAAGTAAACGGTAAATTAGTACCGCTTAGTTACAAGCTTCACAGTGGAGATCAGGTGGATATTTTAACATCCGACAGCGCTAAACCCAATGCAAACTGGTTAGATTATGCGACTACAGCCAAAGCAAGAAGCAAAATAAAATCGGCTTTAAAAGAAGATAAAAAACGCATAGGTGAAGACGGGAAAGAAATTTTAAGACGAAAATTAAAGCAACTTAAAATAGATTTAAATGAAAAATCTGTTAATGAGTTGGTTCACTATTTCAAATTAAAAACAAGTTTAGATTTATTTTACCGCATAGGTATTGGTGCTATAGACAATACACAGCTAAAAGCATATGCATCGTCTAGAAGCAACGCTTTGGTTAGTTTCTTTAAGAATAAAATTACGCGTCGTTCTAATGTCACTAAAGAAGATCTTGAAAAAGACGAAGTCATTGCAAAATACGATTTACTAGTTTTTGGAAAAGAAGAAGAACAACTGGACTATAAACTGGCCAACTGTTGTAACCCTATACCTGGAGACCAAGTGTTCGGATTTATAACCGTTAATGAAGGGATTAAAGTGCATAAGAAAAACTGTCCAAATGCCGTATCTTTGCAATCTAATTATGCCTACCGTATTATTCAAGCGAAATGGATTGATTCTTCTCAACAAGAATTTTCTGCTCAATTGAAAATATCTGGTTTAGATAATATGGGATTAGTAAATGCCATAACTAAAGTTATCTCAAACAATATGCATGTTAATATTAAAAGCATAAGTTTTCAAACCGACGACGGACTGTTTTTTGGGAAAATTAACGTAATTGTTAAGAATAATTCGATGCTTAATAAGTTGGTTACAAATCTTAAAAAAATTAATGGTATAGATAAGGTGTCTAGAATCTAAAATTATATGTAAATTTGTCGTTGAAATTATGAGTTTAAAATCAGATACAAAAAATCAGGACATTGTAAAGAATGTCTTCACGAAATTTCTAGAAGATAACGGGCACCGTAAAACACCTGAACGTTATGCTATACTTCAAGAAATTTACGATAGTGAAGTTCACTTCGATATAGAATCTCTATATCTGAATATGAAAAACAAAAAATATCGTGTTAGTCGTGCAACGCTTTACAATACTATAGAGCTTCTTTTAGGTTGCAACTTAGTTAGAAAACATCAGTTTGGTCAAAATCAAGCACATTACGAAAAATCGTATTTCGATAAACAACACGATCATGTTATCCTTACAGATACCGGTGAAGTGATCGAATTTTGCGATCCACGTATTCAATCCATAAAAAAAACTATTGAAGAGGTTTTTGACATTGAAATTAAAAATCATTCGCTATACTTTTATGGCAACAGAAAAACAACAACCAAATAATATACTTTTATAATGGCAGTAGACTTACTACTAGGGTTACAATGGGGTGATGAAGGCAAGGGAAAAATTGTCGATGTACTTACTTCTAAATACAATATCATAGCACGTTTTCAAGGTGGTCCAAACGCAGGACATACTTTAGTTTTTAACGGCAAAAAACATGTTTTACATACCATTCCTTCTGGAATTTTCCACGACGAGGCTATGAACTTAGTAGGTAATGGTGTTGTTATTGACCCAGTAATTTTCAAAAAAGAATTAGATAAGCTTGAAGAGCAAGATGTAGATTATAGAAAATCACTTCTTATTTCTCGTAAAGCACACATTATATTACCAACACACCGTTTATTAGACGCTGCTAGTGAAACGGCTAAAGGAAAAGCCAAAATTGGTTCGACTTTAAAAGGTATTGGTCCAACGTACATGGACAAAACTGGCCGTAATGGTTTACGTGTTGGAGACTTAGAATTAAGCGATTGGAAAGAACGTTATAGAGCTTTAGCAGATAAGCACGAAGCTATGATCGATTTTTACAATGTTGAAATTCAATACGATTTAAAAGAACTTGAAACTGAATTTTTTGAGGCTGTAAAAGTTTTAAAATCTTTAAAATTCATCGATTCTGAAGAATATGTATACCAAGCTCAAAAGTTAGGTAGAACAATTCTTGCAGAAGGAGCTCAAGGTTCTCTTTTAGATATCGACTTCGGAACATATCCTTTTGTAACATCTAGTAACACAACTGCTGCTGGAGCTTGTACAGGATTAGGAGTTGCTCCAAATCAAATTGGAGAGGTTTTCGGAATTTTCAAAGCATACACGACACGTGTAGGTTCTGGCCCCTTCCCTACCGAATTATTCGACGAGGATGGTGCAACTATGGCAAAAGTAGGACACGAATTCGGAGCAACAACAGGACGTGCACGTCGTTGTGGTTGGTTAGATCTTGTCGCTTTAAAATATGCTTGTCAAGTGAATGGTGTAACGCAACTTATGATGATGAAAGCCGATGTATTATCTGGTTTTGATAAGTTACAAATCTGTACTGCGTATAAATATAAAGGTGAAGTTATCGAACATTTCCCTTATAACATCGAACCTGAAAATGTAGAGCCAATTTATACCGAATTTAATGGTTGGAGTGAAGATCTTACAAAAATGTCTAACGACTCTGAACTTCCACAAGCACTAAACGAATATATCGTTTTCTTAGAAAAAGCGCTAGAAACACCTATTACTGTTGTTTCTGTTGGTCCAGATAGAAAAGAAACTATTTTTAGATAAAATAGTTAAATCATATTAAATTTTTAAAAGCCTGCTTAAATACATTTAAGCAGGCTTTTTTATTAATCACATTTTATAATTTAGTTTCAGCTTTTACCAGATTGTTATAATGTATTTATAAAATGTAACTATATTAAATTATTGATCGCGATTATCTAACAAAATAGTCTAACACAAATTAATCGACGCTCCATAATAATTTGGAGCGTTTTTTGTTATACAAACAATTATGCAATATAATTATCCTTATTTTTGTGCCAAATATTTTAATTTGAAAACAGCTCAACTACGCTTAATATCTATATTACTTCTTTTCATTTCGTGTATGCAACTTCATGCGCAACAACAAAAGCGAATTGAAATTGAATATTCAGGATTCCTATCTTACGACGAAGTCAAATATCCGGATGCAAAAGTTTTAACCCGAGACGATTCTGGTCAGATTCACATTATACATGAAGGGATAAACATGTGGTGTGACCAAGCCATACACTACGGAAAAGAAGATTTCATTGAAGCTTATGGTCATGTAAAAATGAAACAAGGCGACACCATAAATATGGATGCTAAATATGTAGAATATAGCGGAAAAACCAAATTAGCCTTTGCGAGTGGCGATGTTGTATTAACAGAGCCAAGTTCTGTATTAAAAACAGACACTTTGTACTTTGACCGTACTAAACAACAAGCATTTTATAAATCTGGAGGTACGGTTGTTAGAGATTCTTCAGGGACTATTACTAGCCGAATTGGTCGCTATTATATGGATATTCAAAAATATCAGTTTGTTAAAGATGTCAAACTCGTAAATCCGCAATACGTTCTGGAAACCGAACAACTTGATTACTATACCGAAAACGCACTAGCCTATATGTACGGACCTAGCACAATTACTGGTGATGCATCTAAAATATATTGCGAGCGTGGTTTTTACGACACTACCAATGATATCGGGTACTTTATTAAAAATTCAAGAATCGATTACGACAATCGAACCATTAAAGGAGATAGTTTATATTTTAATAGAAATACGAGTTTTGCTTCTGCAACGAATAATATAACAGTAATCGACACGTTAAACAGCAGTGTAATTAAAGGACATTATGCAGAGGTCTATCGTGAAAAAGATTCTGTATTTATCACCAAACGTGCCTTAGCTATTTCTGTTCAAGAAAAGGATTCGCTATACATTCATGGAGATACCTTAATGGTGACGGGGAAACCAGAACATAGAATTACAAGGGCGTTTAGAAATGTTAAGATGTATAAATCGGATATGAGTGGGAAAGCAGATTCTATACATGTAGATCAATTCTCTGGTTTAACGCAGCTTATTAACCTTTCCAGATTAGCGCCAAAAGACAATTTTGCTGTAAAACGCCGCCCAATTATTTGGAATGTAGGTAGCCAAATGACAGGAGATACCATTCACATAAAATCGAATGCGAAAGAAGAAAAATTAGATTCCCTTATCGTTTTCGACAATGCCTTTATTATTAGTAAAGATACTGTTGGTTCTGGTTTTAATCAGATTTCTGGACTGAGATTATATGGTCTGTTTAATGAACAAAACCAATTGAGACAGGTCGATATTATCCGAAATGCAGAATCGATTTACTATGCAAGAAACGAAAAACAAGAGTTAATTGGGATTGAAAAGTCTAAATCGGCAAGTATTTCCATGTTTTTTGATGGTAACGAAATTGTTGAGTTACGAAAAATCACAGAAGTAGATGGCACCCTATACCCGGAATCCAAGTACCCTGCCAACGCAAAAAAATTACGAGGATTCGATTGGCGTGAAGACGAGCGTCCCTTAAGTGTAGAAGATTTATTTAAAGACGATCCGCCACTAAATCTTCCGGTTATAAAAGGATTAGAGCCTTATATTCCTCAAGACGAATTTTTCGATGAAGCCTTAATAGAACGAGCAGAAAGCGCAGAAGAAAGTAATAAATCTAAAAACGTTCAGGATCCCGCTAAGGCCTCACGACATTTGCCTTCGCAGGATTCCATTCCCAATCTAAACACGCCTTTAAAGACGCCAATAAAACAACCTGTTAGTCCTAAAAAAACACCTTAATATTATGAAAGACGCCTTTTTCAAATATCAAGCTCAAACATCACCTTTTCCTTTAGCCATGGAAATTTCGCACGCAAAAGGATCTTATATTTACGACACTAATAATAAAGCGTATTTAGATTTTGTAGCAGGTGTATCGGCATGTAGTTTAGGACATAGTCATCCTAAAGTAGTTAATGCCATCAAAGATCAGTTAGATAAATATATGCACGTTATGGTGTATGGAGAATATATTCAAAAACCTGCAGTAGAATTGGCTCATTTTTTTGCAAGTCATACACCAGAACCTTTAGAACAAACTTACCTAGTAAATTCAGGAACAGAAGCTATTGAAGGGGCTTTAAAGTTAGCGAAACGTGCTACAGGACGTGCCGAAATAATAGCTGCAAAACATGCGTATCACGGTAACACCATGGGGTCTATGAGTGTTATGGGTTACGAAGAGCGCAAACAAGCTTATCGCCCATTAGTGCCAGGCACAAAATTAATTACATTTAATAATGTAGACGATTTAAAGGAGATTACAACCAAAACAGCGGCTGTTATTTTAGAAACTATCCAAGGTGGTGCAGGATTTTTAGAGCCTTTAAACGGATATTTAACTAAAGTAAAAGCAAAATGCGAAGCTGTTGGCGCCCTGTTAATTTTAGACGAAATTCAGCCTGGAATAGGGAGAACGGGAAAACTTTTCGGATTTGAAAATTACAATTGCACCCCAGATATACTAGTTACTGGCAAAGGTTTGGGAGGAGGTATGCCTATTGGAGCATTTACAGCATCTACAAAACTCATGCAGCAATTAAAAGATGATCCTAAAATGGGACACATCACAACTTTTGGCGGGCACCCTGTAATTGCCGCGGCCGCCCTAGCAACCTTAAAAGAAATTACAGAAAGTAATTTAATGGCCGAAGCTTTAGAAAAAGAACAACTCATTAGGCAGTTATTAAAACACCCTTTAATCACGGAAATTCGAGGAAAAGGCTTAATGCTAGCCGCATTAACACCTAGTGCCGAAATTACAAATCAGGTCATTTTAGAAGCTCAAAATAAAGGCTTAATAGCGTTTTGGTTACTTTTCGAACCCAAAGCCATCCGGATAACACCACCTTTAACCATTTCTAAAGCAGAAATAGAGGAAGGTTGCGAGATTATTATCAACATCCTAAACAACATAAACAACTAAACAACAACACATTAATCCAAATTAATCTTTTCATAATTTCCTACTGTTGATTACTTTGTTGAAAAGATTCATATCGTTTTTTAATAATGCGTAAATTTGGTCATTACATTTAATGGTATAAGAAACCATATATAGCTGCCTATGGAGTTCAGTCCTAACAACAACGAATTATCTTTAACTAAGTTTGAATCTATGCTCAAAACAAATCATGTTTTGTTTTTTGATTCGGAAGAGTTCGAGAATATCATTCATTATTATTTAGATTTAGGTAAAATTACTTTAGCAAAAAAAGCTATAAAATTAGGCCTAGACCAACATCCGTCGTCTACCAATTTAAAATTGTTTAAAATTGAAGTGTTTGTCTTCGAAAACAAATTGGAGCAAGCCGATACGATGCTAAATGATTTATACACGTTAGAACCTCAAAACGAAGAAATTTATATTCAGAAAGCAAATATTTTATCTAAAAGGGATTTGCATGAAGAAGCAATTGATGTCTTGAAAAAAGCGATTCAGTTATCTGAAGAAACTGCAGATTTATACTCATTAATAGGCATGGAGTATTTATTCCTTGATAAATTTGAAGAAGCAAAAGATAGTTTTATAAAATGCTTGGAAGAAGATCTTGATGATTATTCTGCATTATATAATATGATTTATTGTTTCGAATTCCTAGAGCAATACGATGAGGCAATTGAATACCTTAATATGTATTTAGATAAAAATCCATACAGTGAAGTGGCTTGGCATCAATTAGGCAAACAATATTTTGCCTTAAAAAAATACAAGAAAGCTATTGCTGCTTACGATTTCGCCATTATATCCGACGATACATTTGTTGGCGCCTATATTGAAAAAGGAAAGGTTCTTGAAAAATTAAAACGTTTTGAAGATGCTATAGAGAGTTATACAACCTCTTTATCTTTAGAAGACCCTACATCTTTTGCTTTATTACGTATTGGACATTGTTACGAGAAATTAGGCAAAAAAGATTTAGCGGTAAAATATTTTTACAGAACCGTACACGAAGATCCGTTATTAGATAAAGGTTGGGTTGCTATTACACGTTTTTACAGTAAACAAAAAAACTTTCAAAAAGCATTGTACTATATTAACAAGGCTATACATATTGATGGTGAAAATGTAAAATATTGGAAACTATACGCACAAATAAATCATCGTTTAAACTTCTTAGAAGAGGCCGAAGAAGGTTACAAAAGAGCCATTGAATTAGGAAATTACGAGTTAAACACTTGGATCTCTCGTTGCGATATTTTAATAAAAATTGGTGAACCTGAAGCGGCTATCTATAATCTTTTACAAGCAGCAGAATTTTATCCTGAAAATGCAGAAATAGAATACAGACTAGCGGGTTTGTACTTTAAAGGTAATGAAGTTGAAAAAGCATCGTTTCACTTAAAAAATGGTTTGCATTATAATCCAGAATACGTATTTATTATTGAAGAGCTTTTTCCAGAAACTTACAAATCTAAGCTCGTAAAAAAAGCACTTAAAGCAAAAGATTAGTTCAGGCTATCTAGGTAAAATTCATACCTTTGGGTTTCTATTTTAAAACCTGAAAATGCAACGACAATTAAAAGACTATCTTATAATTTCTCTTAAAGGAATGGCAATGGGTGCTGCAGATGCAGTTCCTGGAGTTTCCGGCGGAACAATAGCCTTTATTTCTGGAATTTACGAAGAACTTATTTCTACAATTAGTAATGTAAACCTATCATTATTCAAAACCTTAAGAACAGAAGGTTTTTCTGCGTTCTGGAAACAACTAAACGGGAACTTTCTAATAGCCTTACTTACAGGTATAATTGTAAGTTTTGTTTCATTTATGCGTGTTGCTAAATACTTACTAGAGCACCATCCTGTTCTAATATGGTCGTTTTTCTTCGGTTTAATAATAGCAAGTATTTACTTTGTTGGAAAACAAATTAATCGGTGGGATTTAGGCACAACGGTGAGCTTAGTTATTGGTGCTGTTCTTGCCTTTTACATTACTACCCTACCCTCTTTAAACAGCAACGGCAGTCCGTGGTTTTTATTTTTCGCAGGAGCTATTGCAATATGCGCAATGATTTTACCTGGAATTTCAGGTTCGTTTATACTTGTTATTTTGGGCGCTTATAAAACATTAAGCGATGCTTTCCATGATTTCGATTTTAATAAAATTGCATTATTTGCTGGAGGAGCAGTCATCGGATTATTAAGTTTTAGTCATTTATTAAAATGGTTATTTAAAAACTATCACAATACCACCTTAGCGGTATTAACAGGATTTATTTTTGGATCTTTAAACAAAGTTTGGCCTTGGAAATTAACCGATACCGTTATAGATAAAGAGACCGGTAATATTATCCCTTTTTCTGATGTATCGAACTTAGGAACACTTTCCATCTTCGAAAAACAATCTCAAATTACAGATGCCTATAAAACGGTTTCCGAAAGCAGTACGATACCTTCTGTGTATTCAGAAATGAATCAAATAGATTCGCATTTAATACCTGCCATAGCTCTTATGGTATTTGGTTTTTTAACTATCTTTATTTTAGAAAAAATAGGAAATAAAAAGAGTTAATGGAGAGCACAAGAACATTATCCGATAAAATTTTCTTAGTCCTTAAAGGATTAGGTATGGGTGCCGCGAATAAGGTTCCTGGAATTTCTGGTGGTGTTGTAGCTTTTGTTTCTGGCTTTTATGAAGAGTTTATATACTCGCTCCAGAAATTTAACGGAAAAGCTTTTAAGCTCCTTGTTAACGGTAGATTTAGATTGTTTTATCAGTATATCAATGGTAAATTCTTAAGTCTATTGTTCTTAGGAATGATTATTAGTTATTTCAGTATTTCTAAAATTTTAGATTTCTTAATTCAACATTACGAGCTTTTTGTTTGGAGTGTGTTTTTCGGGATGATAGTAGGTTCTATATACTACATTAGTAAAGATTTTGAAGATTGGAATTATAAAACCATAATCGCCTTACTAATAGGTACTGTGCTCGGAGTTAGCATTAGTTTTCTAGACCCTGCGAAGGAAAACGACAATCTTTGGTTTGTCTTTTTCTGCGGTATAATTAGTGTTTCAGGAATGACGCTTCCCGGCTTTTCGGGATCATTTATATTAATTTTACTCGGGAATTATGTGCTACTTTTAGTCGACTCGGTTAACGCATTATACGATACCATTGCAGATATTATTCGGTGGGATTTTAGTTTCATGACAAATCTTGCCCGCATTCAGTTGCTAAAAGTATTAGCTGTATTTACTTTAGGATCTTTTGCTGGTCTTGTTACATTTTCTCATCTTTTAAGTTATATTTTAAAACATTACAAGAGTATTACAATGGCCTCTATTATAGGATTTATTGTTGGCTCTTTGGGCGTTGTTTGGCCATGGAAACAAACCATTTATAAAACTTTAGAATCTGGTGAAGTCGCTTTAGATTCTACCGGATCCAAAGTTGTTACCAATTATATACGCTATATACCCGATTTAAATTCGGAAACATTAATTGCTATTGCGCTCATTATTGTTGGCATTGGCATTGTTTTAATGTTGGAAATTTATGGCGAAAAAACACGAACCAATCATGAATAAATTAGGACTAGTTGGAAAGCAAATTTCGTATTCGTTTTCTAATTCTTATTTCAAGCAAAAGTTTGAAGATTTAAAAATTACAGACACCACCTATCAAAATTTTGACTTAGACGATATTTCAGAATTCCCTTCCATATTTACAAATCATCCCGAAGTAAAAGGTTTAAATGTTACCATTCCTTATAAGGAACAAGTGATTCCATTTTTAGACAAATTAGATAAAAAAGCAAAAAAAATTGGAGCTGTAAATACAATTAAAGTCACTAAAAAAGGTAAGCTAATTGGGAGTAACACCGATTATTACGGCTTTAAAAAATCGATCGAACCCTATTTAAAACCTTACCACAATCATGCTTTAATTTTAGGTACCGGAGGAGCCAGCAAAGCCATTGCATTTGCTTTAAAAAAATTAAAAATAAAATTTAAATACGTATCAAGATCACCTAAAAACGATCAGACTATAAGTTACGACGCCTTAACGTCTGAGGTTATGGATACCTATAAAGTAATAATTAATTGTTCTCCTGTGGGTACATTTCCAAATGTAGAAGATAGCCCAAACATTCCCTATCAACTACTTACAGACGAACATTTACTTTTCGATTTAATTTACAACCCCAGCGAAACCACATTCTTAAGAAAAGGACGAGAGCAAAAAGCGACCACTTTAAACGGACTAAAAATGCTGGTTTATCAAGCCGAAAAAGCTTGGAAAATCTGGAATCTATAATTCAAACAAACGGTCTCATTAAAATTATACAACACTTTGTAATTATGCGAGTTGTTAGTATCTTTAGAGACTTATAATAACGAACCAAAACATTTTTTAAATGTCAGAGCAAGATAACCTACAACCTGTAGACGGAAACGAAGAAAAAAAACCGATAGAAACAACTACCGAAGAAACATCGCAAACAGAAACAACTCCTATATCTGAAGTTGATCCTAATAATGAAGATGTAGTATTTGAGGAAATAGAAGCTTCAAATGCTGAAGATGCTGAAGATGACGGCAACAACGAGCGACACACTATTCCGTTTAAAGAATACGACACCATGTCGTTAGAAGCGTTAGTTATCGAGCTTGAAAAATTGGTCTCTACAGAAAAAGTTCAAGCGATTAAAGAACATGTAGATGGTATTAAAAACGAATTTAATTCTAAGTTTAATACGTTAATCGACGAAAAAAAGGAAGAATTTTTAAACGACGGCGGAAACGAAATAGACTTCTACTACTCTAGCCCAGTGCAAAAACGATTTAAAGATGCGTATAAAGACTATAAAGGTCAGTTACATCAGCATTATAAAAAAATTGAAACCAATCTAAAAGGAAACCTTGAAAATAGACTTCGTATTATCGAAGAGATTAAAAGCCTAATTGGTGTCGAAGAAAACATTAACACCACCTATAAACATTTTAAAGATTTACAAGAGCAGTGGCGTACGGCGGGCCCTATCCCAAGAGATAAATACAATAATGCTTGGAATAGTTATCACCACCATGTCGAAATCTTCTACGATTTTCTTCATTTAAATCGCGATTTAAGAGATTTAGATTTCAAACATAACCTCGATTTAAAATTAAAAATTATTGAACGTGCTGAAGAATTAGCTCAAGACGACGATACCAATCGCTCGTTTAGAGAATTACAAGTGCTTCATAAAATGTGGAAGGAAGAGTTAGGTCCTGTTTCTAAAGAACACCGAGAAGAAATCTGGAACCGATTTAAAGCGGCTACAAAAATTATACATAATAAGCGTCAAGCCTATTACGACGAGTTGGATAAAGTTTACGAAGTAAATCTAGAAAAGAAGACTTTAATCATTCAAAAAATAGAAAGCTTAACTAACGAAGGAGCAAAATCTCACAACGGTTGGCAAGCAAAAATTAAAGAAATTGAACAATTAAGAGAAGCATTTTTTAGTGCTGGAAAAGTTCCGTTAAAGGTAAACGAATCTACTTGGGCTAAATTTAAAGAAGCGGTACGATCTTTTAATCGCAAAAAGAATGTGTTCTATAAAGATTTAAAGAAAGAACAATTCGATAATCTTCAGAAAAAATTAGAGCTAATTAAAATTGCCGAAGAGCACAAAGATAGCACAGATACTGAAGCGACCACACCTCTTATGAAACGTATACAGAACGATTGGAAAAAAATCGGTCATGTGCCACGTAAGGATAGCGATAAAATTTGGAAGCAATTTAAAGCAGCGTGTAATGCGTATTTCGATAAAATGCACTCTAAAAAGAATGCAGAAAACGAAGTTGAAGTTGAGGCATTTAAGGCTAAATCGGAATTATTAGACAGTTTAAAAACAGTAGAATTTACCGGAGAAAAAGAAAGCGATCTAGAACTTATAAAAACCCAAATCTCTGCTTGGAAAGAAATTGGGCGTGTACCAAGTAATAAACGTTTTATTGAAGGTAAATTTAATAAAGCATTAGACGATCTTTTCAAACAAGTAAAAGTGAGTAAAAATGAAGCCGAGCTTATTAAATTTGAAAATAAATTAGACGAGCTAAGCAATGCAGACGACTCTAGACATTTAGACAACGAACGTTTATTTATTAGAAAAAAGATTGACGAAGTTAAAGCTGAAATTAATCAGTTAGAAAACAACTTACAGTTTTTTACAAATGTAAAAGCCGACAATCCATTGGTTAAAGAAGTACATGCAAATATTGCAAGACATAAAGATTCTTTAAAACTTTGGAAAACAAAACTGAGTAAAATAAAAGCTTTATACTAAACAAAAGGCTCATATAATTTAAGACCATTCAGATTTATTTTGAGTGGTCTTTTTTATGCTTTGAGGTTAATAATAAAGCAAATACCTACTTATATAGATAAGTTTACGTTCGAAAACGATTGCGAAAAATCTAATGCGCTAGTTACTGTTTTATTAGAAAAAACCACATTATCTTTGACGCTAATACATCCAAATCAAACCTTATTACTATGGAAAATAAGAAAACAATTATTGTTGTTGGTGGTGGTTTTGCAGGCTTAGAATTCATTAATCAAATGAAGCATGCGCACCAATTTAATGTGATACTAGTCGACTTAAATAATTATAATTTTTTCCCACCTTTATTATATCAGGTTGCTGCAGGTTTTATGGAACCATCTGCAATTAGTTACCCGTTCAGAAAAATTTTAAGAAAACATGAAAATGTAAAATTTAGAATGGGAGAATTGCAAAGAGTTATTCCAGAAGAGAATAAAATTATTCTGAGTAATGGGGAATTGCACTACGATATTCTAGTAATGGCTTCGGGGGCAGAAACCAATTTCTTTGGTAATAAAAACATTGAAGAATTAAGCTTACCAATGAAAACCATATCGGATTCGTTGGCATTACGTAACCTCGTTTTTACTCGTCTAGAACGTGCTACACGAATTGAAGACCCAAATACACGTAAAAAATTACTATCCTTTGTAATTGCAGGAGCTGGTCCTACAGGTGTAGAGCTTTCTGGTTTATTTTCTGAAATGCGCTTACATATTTTAGAAAAAGATTATCCGGAACTTAATCCTAAAGATTTAGGAAACATATACTTGATAGATGGGCAGGATGCCGTACTCGCAGCAATGTCTAAAAGGACGCAAAATTACACTTACGAAAAGTTACAAGAGTATGGTGTAATTATTAAGCTTAACACCTTTGTAAAAGATTTTAAGGATGATGTTGTTTCCCTTTCCGACGGTACAGAAATACATTCTAGAAACTTAATTTGGGCAGCAGGAATTTCGGCTCGAACTTTTGACGGTTTTAAGGAGGACAATTATGGTAGAGGAAAACGTCTAAAAACCAACAGTCATAATTTAGTAGAAGGTTATACTAATATATATGCATTAGGTGATACAGCCATTGTAATTGGTGATAAAGATTATCCTAACGGACATCCACAATTGGCTCAAGTAGCCATTCAGCAAGCTAAAAATTTAGGTAAAAACTTAAAATCTAACGCTTGGGAACCATTTAAATACTCCGATAAAGGCTCGATGGCCATAATAGGAAGTAATAAAGCGGTTACAGATGGTCCAGATCAAAAGTTCTTTTTAAAAGGATTTATCGCATGGTTTGTGTGGATTTTTGTTCATATTATGTCACTGGTTAGCTTTAGAAACAGAATGCGTGCCTTTTATGATTGGATGGGATACTACATAAATAAAGATCAATCGTTTAGAATGATTATTAGACCTAAAGAGAAAAAATCGGAATAAACAGTACCATATAAAAAAGACAATCCTACCTGAAATTAAATTCAAGTAGGATTGTATTACGTACTAAACTTATTATTATTCCCTAACCTATAAAGAAATAACTTAAAAGAACGACATCCTTTTAATTATAAGGATTATGCTATTAATCTTAATCTATGAAGAATTATGTCATTCTATTAATATATACGCATAAAACCAACCTTTGGACTACGAACATTTTTTAAAAGGCTAAAGTTTCTTTGCTTCTTCCCAAAAGACATCCATTTCAGAGAGCGTCATATCTGCTAAAGACGTATTTAAAAGATTAGCTTTAGCTTCCAAATATTCAAAGCGTTTTTTAAATTTTTTATTGGTGCGTTCTAATGCATTCTCTGGATTAATTTTAAGAAATCTAGCATAATTCACGAGAGAAAACAACACATCTCCAAACTCGTCTTCCATAGCATCCTGATTTCCAGAGGCAATTTCAACTTTAAATTCTTCAAGTTCTTCTTCTACTTTTTCCCATACTTGTTGTGGCTCTTCCCAATCGAAACCAACACCAGCAACTTTTTCCTGTATACGGCTTGCTTTTACTAATGCCGGTAAACTGTTTGGAACGCCTTGTAAAACACTTTTATTCCCTTCTTTTAGCTTTAAGTTTTCCCAATTACGTTTAACATCCTCTTCATTCTCAACTTTTACGTCGCCATATATATGTGGATGTCTGCTTATTAATTTGTCGCAAATACCGTTACACACATCGGCTATATCAAAATCATTAGTTTCGCTTCCTATTTTAGAATAAAACACGATATGAAGTAGTACGTCTCCCAATTCCTTTTTAATTTCTTGCAAATCGTTGTCTAGAATAGCATCGCCAAGCTCGTAAGTTTCTTCTATGGTTAAATGTCTTAAGGTTTCCATAGTTTGCTTTTTATCCCACGGACATTGCTCGCGTAATTCATCCATAATAGTTAATAATCTATCGAAAGCTTCTAATTGTTTGGCACGTGTATTCATAAGATAGGTTTAAAGACTTTTTATTAGTTTAAAGGTAATAAAAACAAAAGTCCGACTCTAGGTCGGACTTTAATATGTTTGTTTAATGTGTGATTTTATTCTTTTTCAGAAACAGCATTTTCATTAGCTTCTTCATTTTCTAATGCTTCAGATTCACTTTCAAAATCTAATAAATCATTTTTTTGAAGTAAGTTATACCACTGAATTACTTTTTTAATATCGCTTGGATACACGCGGTCTTCATCGTATTCAGGTAAAATTCCAAAGAAATATTCTTCTAATTTATCTTTATTGTCTTTATGACTAATACTTGAAGGTCCGTTGTTTTCTTTTGTTGCAATAGTTTGAAGAACCACTTTTAAAGGTACTTCTTCTGTTAACGTATAAATAGCAATTTCACTTAACACACTTACATTATGATTCATTGTTACAGAAAGTCTTTTATTATCTAATAAAGATTCTGCAATAAATCCGTTACGCGTTTGCATGATTAACTTGTATAATCCTGGTTTTCCTGAAATAGCTAATACTTTATCTAAGCTCATAAATTAATTTTTAAAAGATGGCAAATATCTTGTGTTTGTGTGGGTATTACAAATATTATCGTTTCTTTTTTTGTTTTGGAAATTTCATTTTGTATTCCACGTTGACTTTTCCTTTAGAGATGTTCTCTAAACGTCCTTTAATTAAACGTTTTTTTAAGGTCGATAGTTTTTCTGTGAATAAAATTCCGTCAATATGGTCGTATTCGTGCTGAATAACGCGTGCTACAAGCCCGTCGTAAGTATCGACATGCTTTTCGAAGTTTTCATCTTGATATTCAATAGTTACCTTAGATTTTCTAAAAACATCTTCACGAACATCAGGAATACTTAAACAGCCTTCATTAAATGCCCATTCGTCCCCTTCCTCAGCGGTAATTTTTGCATTAATAAACACTTTTTTAAATCCCGTTAATTCTTTTTGTTCTTCTTCAGATAAATCTTCATCGTCTGCAAAAGGAGTGGCATCTATAACAAATAAACGAATTGGCAAGCCTATTTGTGGCGCGGCAAGTCCTACGCCATATGCATTGTACATGGTTTCGAACATATTATCCAAAAGTTCATCTAATTTCGGATAATCCGGATCTATATCTTGTCCAACTTTTTTTAATACGGGATCGCCATATGCGACTATTGGTAATATCATTTTTGTGCGTTGTAAAAATTGAAATGCAAAAATACAATTCTTACCGTTAATAGCCTATAATAAAAAAACTCCTTTAGTTAGGAGTTTCAAATTTTAAGAAGATTTTAGCTTTTAGCAAGCTACTTTATTATTTATAATAATGAATAAGTCCGAAGTACACTTAATTTTAGCTCTCACCGTAGCTTTTATTAAATCAAGATGTCTGTTTGCGATTTGTAACTCTTTAAGTTTAGCAGGAACTTGAGTGTCTTCAAGAATGGAATTTACATCTAGTGTTTTGTTTAAAACAACCGGATTTATTTCCTTAATATTCTCGTTCTGTGCCTTAAGCGAAATAGAACTAAGCCCCAATATAATTACAAGAAACATTAACTTATTACAGTTCATAGCATTAACTAATTTAAAACGAATATACTCGCTAACTTTAGTTTCTATAAAAAATTTAGTCAAAGTCCTAATAATACTCGACAAATAGTTAATAACCAGAATTTTTATCGGTAAAAAACCATTTTACTTAGAATATAAATAACTCTGTAAAATTAGAGTCGCACTAATTTCGTCTATTAAAGCTTTATTTTTTCGTTGCTTTTTTTTCAGACCGCCATCTATCATAGTTTGAAAAGCCATTTTAGAGGTAAACCGTTCGTCTACACGTATAACAGGGATTTGCGGAATAGCCTTAGTCAATTTTTGAAGAAATGGGATAATCAAAGCTTCACTTTCCGAGGCCGTGGCATCCATTTGTTTGGGTTCTCCAACAACAAACAGCTCGACATGTTCTTTAGCGATATAATCTTTTAAAAACGGAATTAACTCTTTAGTGTTTACCGTTGTAAGTCCAGAGGCTATTATCTGAAGTTCGTCGGTTATTGCTAACCCTGTTCTTACCTTTCCAAAATCTATTGCTAAAATTCTTGCCATCTTAATTTTTTTACAAAGTTACTATTTCATGTACATATTAATATAGATTAGTCTGATAAAGAATTAGATATTTTTTATGATTTCCATTTTAAGGTGATGAATTATAAAAGTATATTTGAAAAAATAAAAAAATTTAGAATGAAAGCATTACAGTCTATCATAGAAGAAGCCTGGGAAAACAGAGCTCTATTGTCAGAAACTAAAACCATCGAAGCGATAAGAAAAGTAATTTCTCTTTTAGATTCTGGAGAATTACGCGTTGCAGAACCAACCGAGAATGGATGGCAAGTTAACGAATGGGTAAAGAAAGGTGTTGTGCTTTATTTCCCTATCCAGAAAATGGAAACTATAGAATGTGGTCCTTTAGAATTTCACGATAAAATTCCGTTAAAAACAGGGTATGCAGAAAAAGGAATTCGTGTTGTACCTCATGCTGTAGCACGCCATGGTGCTTACATTTCTTCTGGTGTAATTTTAATGCCTAGTTACGTAAATATTGGTGCGTATGTAGCCGAAGGAACTATGGTAGATACTTGGGCAACTGTTGGTAGTTGTGCTCAGATAGGTAAAAATGTTCACCTTTCTGGTGGTGTTGGTATTGGTGGTGTTTTAGAACCTTTACAAGCGGCTCCGGTTATTATAGAAGATAATGTTTTTGTTGGATCACGTTGTATTGTTGTTGAAGGTGTTCACGTAGAAACAGAAGCTGTTTTAGGTGCCAATGTTATATTAACTATGAGTACTAAGATTATTGATGTTACTGGAGATACTCCTGTAGAAACAAAAGGTAGAGTTCCTGCACGTTCTGTTGTTATCCCTGGTAGTTATACTAAAAAATTCCCTGCTGGAGAATTTCAAGTACCTTGTGCTTTAATTATCGGAAAACGTAAAGAGAGTACAGATAAGAAAACGTCTTTAAATGATGCACTTCGTGATAATAACGTGGCTGTATAAATAAAATAATTTATTTTTTGACCTCGATAATTTTCAGAAACATGAAATATATCGGGGTCAACTTTTTTTAACTAAACTATTAATTTTAATTTGAAAGTTTTAATCATACAGCAGAAAATGATTGGCGATGTATTGGCCACAAGTATTATGTTTGAAGCCATAAAGCATACATACCCTGCAGCCGAATTACATTATGTAATTAACTCGCATACATATCCTGTAGTTATGAACAATCCGTTTATAGATTACTTTCATTTTTTTACTACAGAACATGAAAAAAGCAAATTTGAGCTCTATAATTTTGCAAAGCAGTTAAGCAAAGAAAAGTTTGATATTGTAATTGATGTGTATTCTAAATTATCGAGTAAGCTTATCACATTCTTATCGCGTGCAAACACTAAAATTTCTATAGATAAAGGTCGAAAATCCTTTATTTACAATTATACTTTTAAAAATAAGCTCACGGCTAACACAAATGCGGGATTAGCTATAGAGAATCGTTTACAATTATTAAAACCTTTAGATATAGATCCTTTAAGAATTGTGCGACCAAAGATCTATCTTACCGAAAAAGAAAAGCAGGGTGCTAAACAATTTTTAGAATCGAACGGCATAAATTTAAAGAAACCACTATTTATGATTGGTGTTTTAGGAAGCGGAGCTAATAAAACCTATCCGTTTGAATATATGACAAAAGTCATCGATAACATTGTTTTAACAACACCTGAGAGTCAGATCTTATTTAATTACATCCCCAGTCAAGAGGCAGATGCGCAGGCCATTTTTTCTTTATGTTCTAACCGTACAAAAAAACATGTATACTTTAATATTCTCGGACAAAATCTTAGAGATTTCTTAGGTATTACGTCACATTGTGATGCTCTTATTGGTAACGAAGGTGGTGCTATTAATATGGCAAAAGCCCTAAATATCCCAACTTTTACTATATTCTCTCCTTGGATAAAAAAAGAAGCTTGGAATATGTTTGACGACGGACAAAGACACGTATCTGTACATCTTAAAGATTATCAGCCAGATGTTTACCTAGATACTGATCATCCTAAAAAATTAAAATCTAGGGCAACTGCATTATATTTAGACTTTAGGCTAGCCTATTTTGAGAATGATTTAGAAACATTCTTAAAGAGATTACATTAACCTTTTTTAATTCCGAATTCAGTCCACTTTAAGTTTTCCGATTTCACCTTTGCTCGAATAGCTAAATTTTTATTTATAGATTCCTGATTTTTATAACCGCGAGGATGATCTAAATGCAAGCAAATCGCACTGTAACGAATTTGCTTAGACTTTATACCATAATTAAATAAACGCTCCCCTAATTCTCTATCCTGTCCACCATATTGCATACGTTCATCGAGACCGTTCACTGCAATAATGTCAGCTTTCCATCCAGAAGCATTATGTCCGTTCCAACTTGCAGTGGTAGGAGTAAATCTATTTAATAATTTACTTATTACACCTGAAGCTGTTAGTTTATTATTTTTAAAAGACGATTTTAAACCGTGTTGTTTTAACCAGGATAGATTAAAACATGACTGCGATAAGATATCTTCTTTGGTGATTTTATTTGAAATATCCATAGGAAGCATATAATATCCACCAGATAAGAAATAGCCTTTTTCTCTGAAATCTATATGTACTTTCACATAGTCTTCTCTTGCCAAACAATCACCATCACTCATTAAAATATAATCTGACGAACATGCTAAAATAGCTTTATTCAAAATTTGTGATTTTTGAAATCCACGATCTTCATGCCACACATGAACTATAGGAAAAGACACCTCTTTTTTCATCTTTTCAATTAAATTTAACGTGGGTTCTTTCGAGCCATCGTCTGCAATAACAATTTCAAAATCTTTATAATTTTGAGCTTCATAACTCCATAATACCTTTTCTAACCAGGCTTCAGAATTATAAGTACTTATAATAATAGATATATTGGGTTGTTTCACAGATGTAAAGTTTTGATTAATTTAATAAACAATAAACCAAGGCTACATAATAGCATCTATTAAATAGTGGTTTAAAATGTAAAAGTATTAAAAAGCACCATAATTTCTGGAAGTTTAGAAGTATTTACGACTAATTTTACCTTAAATATTGCTATTCCCTTTGTTTCAGACGAATTAAAATTAATTTTGCAACAGTAAACAAAAAGAGCAACTTTTTATAATTGCTATTACTCTTATAGAACGCTTATTTTGTACTTAATAAAATTTCATGACCAAACTTACTGCAATTATCCCTACGGGTAACGAAATACATAATATTGAAGCCGTTATTGAATCGGTGAAATTCGCAGATGAAATTCTAGTCGTAGATAGTTTTAGTACCGATGGTACGTACGAAAAAGCACTTACTTTAGCGACTAAAGTAATACGAAGAGAATATGAATATTCGGCATCTCAAAAAAACTGGGCGATTCCGCAAGCGGCACATGAATGGATTTTGTTAGTAGATGCAGACGAGCGCGTAACACCAGAATTACAAGCTGAAATTTTAGACATCCTAAAACAACCAGAACCTGATGTTGTGGCATATTGGATTGGTAGAATGAACCATTTTATGGGTGAGCGTGTACATTACAGTGGCTGGAGAAACGATAGTGTTATTCGTTTGTTTAAACGTGATTTTTGCGTCTACCAAGACAAACGTGTTCATGCCGAAATTAAAACAAATGGTAATGTAGGACGCCTAAAGAATAAGTTATATCACAATACCTATATAACTTTTGATAAGTACATCGAGAAAATGAATCGCTACGCTTGGTGGCAAGCTAAAGATTACGATAAGAAAACAGGCAAGCTTACACCCTATCATTTTGTTATAAAACCATTCTGGGGCTTTTTTAAACATTATATTATCCAAAGCGGTTTTAGAGATGGTGTAGTTGGATTAACCATAGGATATATCCAAGGCTATGTTATTTTTATGAGGTATGTAAAACTTTGGTTATTGCGAAAAGGAAGGTCTTAGCGTCCTAAAAATTTTACGCCTTATAACACATTTATTATTTTATTTTTACACAAAAAAGTCATGTTTAAACATTTTGTAATTACACGGTTTAATCTTAAAAAGAAGGATTGGGTCACCAATAAAAATAACGTTGAAGTACTTACAGATGAATGGCATTACAATAGATTTAGGTTATTTAACGATTTCTGTTTATCTACTATTTCTAGCCAAACTAATAAAAATTTTGAATGGTTAGTGTATTTCGACTCCTCTACCAAAGCAGAGTTTAGAGCTATTATTTCGGATATTGAAGCTAAGCTTCCAAATTTCAAACCGTTTTTTGTAGATGGCATGGATGCTTATTTACCCGCTATCCAGAGCTATGTGAAAGCCAGCGATGCCGATTATGTCATTACGTCTAGACTGGACAATGACGACTCGGTTAGTAAGGATTATATCGATATTATTCAGCAACAATTTATAGAAAAGCCATTTCTCGCTATAGATTTTATTAACGGGTATACACTTAACACCTCAAAACCTTACCGTTTAGGTAAAAAACTACATCAATTTAACCCGTTCATATCTTTAATCGAAAAAAACGATAATCCGATGACGGTGTGGAGTAAAACACATGGCAACTGGAAAAAGGAAAAAAACTTAATTCAAATTAAAGATTACCGCATATGGTGTTCTATAATTCATACCGAAAATAAGGTGAATGAGTTCACGGGTTATGACGCGGTAAATTTAGAGCACTTTTTCAAGCGGTTTACTTTTTCGTCTACAACAGAAGAATCTATCCGACACGATTTTCAAGATCAATCGCATTGGACGCTATTAAGTTCTAAAAACAAAATGCTATCGAATTATAAATATTACCGTAGAAAACTTAAAAAGCAATTAGGATTTTACAAATAGTAGTCCGTCCACTTGCTTTTAAAATTAAGGCTTGATTTTAGGCTCCTCCTATTCAAAAGTATGGCTATTTACAGAACCCAATCACACTTGAGAAACATGCTATTTTTTCCAGAATTTTAATTTCTTCTTCAGTCGTTTCTTTTTATGAAAATGTTCCTGAAAGGTATCGGTATACCCTTGCATAGCGGTATAAATTTTGTCGACAGATTCTCCAGAGCATTTTGCGTACTCGTCGCTCATTACCTCTATCATAGATTTATGAGTCGTTAGTCTTCCAAAATTTTTCATGCGCGTTTCAAAATCCATCGGGCCAAATTCCATTCTATTTAAATCGACTAAATAATACTGGTAATTTTCTCCTATTTTTTTAATTAAAGTATTTCCTGGCGAATGGTCTAAAAAGTTAATTTGTTTTTCGTGTAAATCGAATGTAAACCGTGTAAATCCGCGAAGAATCGCTTCATGATCGGGATAATTTAAATCGCGACACAGCTCGCGAAATGTTAATTCACTTTCTAATTGTTCACTTATATAATAACTACTTTTAAAAACTAACGGTGAAGTATACTCATAATACCCAATAGGCTCTGGCGTCCCTACTCCTTTTTCTTTAAGAATATTGGCATATTCGAAAGAGCGTTGTGCCTTGCTCTTTCTAAAAAACTTATAAGCAATTTGATTAATGACATTAGGAACCTTAAACGCTTTTATATTAATTAAGCCATCGTGTAAAGGAAATACCTTAATTGTATTTCGCTCTTGATGTACACGCTCTTCTCCTAGGCTAGAAAAATTCTTTATAAATTCATTTATAACACCTTGCGCATCAGTAAATGATTCATTAAATACTTTTTTCTCTTTCATTTTTTTAATCCCTATTAATTAAAATTAAGCACGCTTTATAAGTCACTTAAATTGCGCAACAAAATTACAACATTTATCGTGGCAATACTAAATTCCAATCTTAGAAATCTATCTCCCCACCAGCAAACTCGATAAAACTAAGAACAAAAAATAGCGCTACTTCCCATTCCACGCTTCCAATTATAAGAACCTCTATTTAACAATATATGTTTAACTCCATTGAGACGAACAATAAATAAGTCTAATATATCGGTTTAGCTAGCTAAAATGAAGCACCTTGATTTGTACCACTAAAAATTTTATAACGATATACATAATCCTAATTCAGATTATTTCAAAAATGTACCGAGATTAATCCTAAATTTGCAGAAATTGTTTTTAATTATTTGAACATATAATGCAAAAAGAAATTACAACCGCGTTAAAAATATTAAGAGAAGGTGGACTCATACTTTATCCTACAGATACGGTTTGGGGCATTGGTTGCGACGCAAACAATGAAGAGGCTGTAAATAAAATTTTTAAACTAAAGCAACGCCAGGATAGCAAAGCTTTAATTTGTCTTGTTGCAGACGACCGTATGCTGAAGAAATATGTAAACGAAATTCCAGAAGCCGCTTATAGTTTATTCGACATACACGAAACACCGATTACTATTATTTACGACGAACCACAAAATCTGGCTCCGAATTTAATTGCAGAAGATAACACCATCGCGATTCGTATTCCTGATGACGAATTTTGCTTTCAGTTATCCAGAAGATTTAATGGGGCAATCGTGTCAACTTCTGCAAATATTAGTGGACAACCCACTCCAAAATCATTTAAAGAAATCACTCCCGAGATTTTAAAAGGTGTAGACTATGTCGTAAATTTGCACCACGAAAAAAAGAACACAAAACCGTCGTCTATTATTAAGTTGAGTAATAGTGGTGTTGTGAAAGTTATACGAGAGTAATATCTCAGATTTCGAGCATCAAATGTTACGCTATTTAAGTTTAAAATTTGATGCTCGAACATTGGAATTTCATAAATGAATTACAAAGAAGCACTACAGAACCCAATTTTTAAAATCATTTCTAAATCTGCAAAAGAATTAGATCTCGATAGTTATGTAATTGGCGGATTTGTTCGCGATTTTATCTTAAATCGTGGCAGTGTAAAAGATATTGATGTCGTTGCCATTGGTAGCGGTATTAATTTAGCAAGACAAGTCGCAAAAAATTTACCGAACAAACCTAAAGTTCAAGTTTTTAAAACCTACGGTACCGCCATGTTGCGTTACGACGGAATTGAAATTGAATTTGTAGGCGCTAGAAAAGAATCTTACAACGAAGATAGTAGAAATCCTGTTGTAGAGAACGGCACACTAGAAGACGACCAAAACCGTCGTGATTTTACTATAAATGCCTTGGCTCTCGATTTAAACGAAAATCGGTTTGGAGATTTGTTAGATCCGTTTGAAGGTATTCAAGATTTAAAAGATCAGATTATCCGAACACCATTAAATCCAGATATTACATATAGCGACGACCCTTTACGTATGATGCGTGCTGTGCGATTTGCATCGCAATTAAACTTTGTAATTGAAGAAAAATCTTTAGATGCGATTACTAGAAATAGCGAGCGTTTAAAAATAATTACCAAGGAGCGTATTATTGTCGAGCTAAATAAAATTCTAGAAAGCAAAACCCCATCCGTCGGATTTTTATTGTTAGAAAAAACGGGACTTCTTGATTTTATTTTACCAGAATTAACGGCCTTAAAAGGTATTGATGAAGTTGAAGGCCAACGCCATAAAGACAATTTTTATCATACATTAGAGGTTGTAGACAATATTGCTAAACACACCGATAACCTTTGGTTACGTTGGGCTGCGTTACTACACGACATTGGAAAAGCACCAACAAAACGATTTAGCAAAAAAGTAGGTTGGACATTCCACGGACATGAATTTGAAGGTTCTAAAATGACTTATCATTTATTCAAGCGTTTAAAACTGCCATTAAATGACAAGATGAAGTTTGTTCAGAAAATGGTCTTTATGAGCTCCCGTCCTATTGTTCTAGCTCAAGATATTGTAACAGATTCTGCCGTTAGACGCTTAGTATTCGATGCAGGAGATGCTGTAGAAGATTTAATGACGTTATGTGAGGCAGATATCACCACTAAGAATCCGAAAAAATTCAAGAAATACCACAATAATTTTAAAATCGTAAGAGATAAAATTGTTGAAGTTGAAGCACGAGATCATGTACGTAATTTTCAACCTCCAATTTCCGGAGAAGAGATTATGGCAACATTTAGTTTAAAACCTTCTAAAGAAATAGGCATGATAAAAGATGTTATTAAAGAAGCCATCTTAGAAGGAGACATTCCAAATGAATACGAAGCCGCCTTTCAATTAATGTTAAAGGTTGGAAAGAAAATGGGATTAACAGCTAGCCTTAAGTCGTAATTATAAATGTGTTAGAATGAAAACAAAAGACAACAAAAACGTAATTTACTGGTTATTAACCGGATGTGTTTTAATCTTTATCATGGTTATAGTGGGCGGTATAACGCGCCTTACAGATTCTGGCCTTTCAATTTCTAACTACAAACTTATCACGGGTACCTTGCCTCCTATGGGAGATGCAGAGTGGCACGATGCTTTCGAATTGTACAAACAGCATCCCGAATTTAAACATTACAATTCGCACTTTACTATAGACGATTTTAAAAGCATTTACTTCTGGGAGTGGTTTCACCGCTTAATTGGCCGTGTTATTGGTTTGGTGTTCTTTTTCCCTTTTGTATATTTTTTAATAACAAAACAGCTTAAAAAATCAACTATTAAAAAATGCATCGTTTTATTATGCATGGGAGGTTTTCAAGGCTTTTTAGGTTGGTATATGGTAAAAAGCGGCTTGGTAGATATGCCAGATGTTAGTCATTTTAGACTAGCCGCACACTTAACTGCGGCCTTTTTAACATTCGCGGCAACACTTTGGGTAGCATTAGATTTAATTTATCCGAGTAAAAAATGGGTTAATTCTAAATATAGAAACCTCATCATAGTCACTTATATCGTACTATTAATTCAGATCATTTATGGCGCCTTTATTGCGGGATTAAAAGCTGGATTAGTGCACAATCATTGGCCCTTAATGAACGAAGGTAAATTTATGCACCCTACGGTATACGTAATGGAACCTTTTTATAAAAATCTAATTGAAAACCCTAGTGGTATTCAGTTTGTACACCGCATGCTAGCCTATGTGGTAGTTGGCTTAATTGTTTTACTTTGGTACAAATCGAAGAAACTACAAGTCACAAATAATCAAAAAACAGCTATAAATGCCTTACTTATATTGGTTGTATTTCAATTTATTTTAGGTGTTTCTACTCTACTTTTATACGTTCCAGTTTGGCTTGGCGTATTGCATCAAGTTGGTGCATTTTTCTTATTATCGGCAATGACATTTATGTTACATCGCTTTAGCAAATAATCATAAAAATAGTATCTTTACCCCTTAATTTTTTAGCATGATTTATAGATTTAGAGTAATCTTAGATAACGATACAGAAGAGGATGTCTTTCGCGATTTAGAACTTCGTAAAACAGACACCTTAGAAGATTTACACAATATTATTACCCAAGCTTTTGGTTTTGACGGAACTGAAATGGCATCATTTTACAAAAGTGACGATGAGTGGAATCAGGGTGAAGAATTTTCTTTATTCGATTTAAGCGACGGTCAAGAAGCTGTAAGCTTAATGAATGAAACCGTTTTAGATACGATTGTAAATAGTGAAAACACCAAACTAATCTATGTGTACGATTTCTTTAATATGTGGACTTTCTTCGTAGAGTTAGGAGAAATTGCAAGCGAAGTAGAAGGCGTAGATTATCCTAATTTAATGTTTGTTCACGGTCAAATTCCAGCCGAAGTTCCTGAACGAAACTTCGAAGCTGAGGATGATTTTGACGACTTCAATGAGTTTGAAGACGATATGGATTTAGAAGATTACGACGATTTGGATTTCGACGAAAATTGGAATTAATTACAATATCTTTTTCATGTTAACGTCTTCGTAATTACGTTTTACGAAGGCTAAAGCATGTTTTAAAATTTCGCCCATAGTTTTACAGTATTTAAAATTCATATCTAAGGTATAATCGTAGATAACAGATTTTAATTGCTCTAAATTTTCATCTGTAGAAATTTTATCATGCATCATACAGTCAATTAACTTTGTAAGGCGTTTGTTATAACTAATTACACGTTTAGCTATAATAGAACGCTCTTCAACTTTATATTGATCTATAGAGGCTTCACTAATTTTTTCTTTGACGAGTTTAACCATTTGATAGTTTTCCTTAAAAAACTGTGGTCGGTAAATATTAAATTTACCTTCGTAACATTGTTGGTCAAAATCTATAGCGCGTACTTTATACACGATCTGATCGAAATCGTGAGTCGGAATTACAACATAGTTATAAGAACGCATATCGCCTAATAAACGAATCATACAACGTTCGTTAAACTTTACAAACTCTTTGGCAATTTGTGCTTTTTCTGGCTTTGTACAGTTTGGTAACATATCTTTTATAAACACATCTCCAGGAATACCTGCGATATGCTCTTCAATCAACGTATCTTTATACACCAAAAAGTTAAGACTATTTGGAGATAGCATATGCTCGAGTTCTAAGCCATAGATACGAGAAGCATCGGCCTTTTTAATGTAGAAATGTGTGTAGTTATCGTTTAAAATATTACGCACTTTAATACGGAAGGGTTGCGAATTACCAAAGGTGCAAAAATCAATACTATCTACATTTAGGAACTGAAAGATCTTTTCACTACCATCAGAAACCAGGTTTGAATACACCCGCTTTAACGCTAAATCTATTTCCTTTCGGTCGTATTCATTATAATATACCCGAAGCCAAAGTGTGTCTTCATCGTCCTTATCGAAAACGGATATAGCGCCTTGAAATCGTAATAAATCATCGTAAAAAATAGGCAGTTCAAAATTTCTGTTATACTCAGAAAGATATCGGTCTAACTTCTTAATAACAGGAAATGAGGGCTTCTTCTTTGAAATTTTTAAATCATCCATATTCACAAATTTACTCAATTTTCTGCTTTATTTTATTAGCTTGTAACAAATTTAATTGATATTCGTCTTACTAATATAACCACTAAAACCATCCATTTTGGCAGGCATACTTACAATTACCAATCTTACAAAAAAATTCGGTCCACTTACCGCCGTAAATAATCTTTCCTTTACTATAAATAAGGGCAATGTTTACGGGATTTTAGGACCCAACGGAAGCGGAAAATCAACCACGCTCGGAATCGTTTTAAATGTGGTTAACAAAACATCCGGCGATTTTAGTTGGTTTGGTGGCGATGTTTCTACACACGATGCCTTAAAAAAAGTAGGTGCTATTATTGAGCGTCCTAATTTTTACCCGTATATGACGGCTTACCAAAACCTAAAATTGGTATGTAAAATAAAAGGCATCACTTATAGTAAAATTGAAGAAAAACTAGACGTTGTTGGACTGTTAGACAGAAAACACAGTAAGTTTCAATCTTTTTCTTTAGGGATGAAACAACGTTTAGCTATAGCTTCGGCCCTATTAAATGATCCTGAAATTTTAATTTTAGACGAACCTACTAACGGTTTAGATCCGCAAGGGATTCATCAAATTAGAGAAATTATCCGTCAAATTGCTCAGAAAGGAACCACAATATTATTAGCCTCCCACTTATTAGATGAAGTAGAAAAAGTGTGTTCGCATGTTGTTGTATTACGAAAAGGTGTAAAATTATATTCTGGCCGCGTAGACGAGATGATTGCCAGCCATGGCTTCTTCGAATTAAAAGCGGAAGACAACACTTTACTAAAAGGGTTCTTAGAACTTAATGATGCATTTGGAGCCATCACTGAAGAAAACTCCATTTTAAAGGTGCTTTTAAACGAACCTATGGAAGCCCTAGAATTAAACAAAATGTTATTTGAAAGAGGTATTCTTTTATCACATTTAGTAAAACGTAAACAGAGTTTAGAAGAACAATTTTTACAATTAACCGACAACCAATAAGCCAAAAATCAAGCCATGTTACGACTTTTAAATTTAGAATTACAAAAACTTCTACTTAATCGCGCGAGTAAAGTGTTAATTTTTATTTCATTTATTTTACCGTTTACTGTATTAATATTATCATCTATAAAAATAAACTTCTTTGGCTTATTTACGCTTGAATTAGGCGAGCTAGGCATTTTTAATTTCCCTATAATTTGGCATATCACCACTTTTTTTGCCTCGCAATTTAAATTTTTCTTTGCCATAGTTGTGGTCAGCATGATTGGGAACGAATACAGTAATAAAACCATTAAACAGAACCTAATCGACGGGCTGAGTAAGAAAGAATTTATCTTATCTAAATTTTATACCATTGTATTTTTCTCTTTAATTGCTACCGTTTTAATTGGGGTTGCAACACTTTGTATTGGGTTATATTACTCAAGTTATAACGAGTTAAGTATTATTTTTAGAGAGACTAATTTCTTACTTGCTTACTTTGTAAAACTTGTTGGATTTTTTAGTTTGTGCTTATTTTTAGCCATGTTGGTAAAACGCTCTGCTTTTGCATTAGGAGGTCTATTTGTTTTATTTATTGTAGAATGGGTATTTTTCGGGATTTTAACTTGGCAAATAAATTCAGAAATTGCAGAGAAAATACAGCGGTTTTTCCCACTAAAATCCATGTATAACCTTATAAAACAACCTTTTCAGCGTGTAATGATGACGAAATTTCCAGAGAAGTCCGAGATGTTTTACGACTATTCTGTGCACACGTCGGATATTATTATCGTTACAGCGTGGACAGCAATTTTTATCTTTTTGTCATTTAAATTATTAGAGAAAAGAGATTTATAATATCTTTCGGGAGACTACTCGAAAAGTCCTCCCATAAATGAAGAATTATTTAATTGCCATTTTGTTTTTATTACATGGTATTGTAAATGCGCAATACGAAGCCGCCATTTGGTATTTTGGTGAATAATATGCAGGAATAAATTTTAATTCGAATACGAATGAGGTTACTGCCATATTAAATGGACAATTAAATACAAAGGAAGGGTCTTCTACTATTTCTGATGTGAATGGAAACTTACTATTTTATACCGATGGTATTACCGTTTACAATAAGAATCACGACATCATGGATAATGGTGCTTATTTGTATGGAGACCCCAAATTATTTTAGATAATAGAAATTTATATCGCGGTGCCTTACAATTAGGACCTGATGGTAAAATTTATAGAACTCTTGCGTCAACATATAATATAGGGTTTACCTTATTTAGGTGTTATAATTAATTCTAATGTGCAAGGTGTATCTGCACAATATCAGCATAATGCTATTAATTTAAGAGGAAACAACTCTACCCAAGGTTTACCTCCATTTATACAATCATTCTTCGACCAAACTATTGACATTATTAATGCTAGCACTGGCATAGTAACTAGAAATTTGTCCTTGTGTACCGGAGGTACTTACACTTTAAACGCCGATGACATTGTTGGAGCAGATTACCAATGGGATTGAGATTCTTATTTCCAATCCCACACGTTTCCAAATTACGGTTATCAATCAAGTAATAATTGCTAAAGTTGAAAATATAAACAACAACACTCTCTAATGATCAAATATTTAGTTCTCATTTCACTTTAAAACGTTAATATTTCATTTTATATCAATGAAATGCACATTTTACCGATGAAATGCTTTATTTTGCAGATAGAATACTTTTGCCCTCCCAAAATTTTGCAAAATATTCGTGTATGAACTAATAATATTTGATTGTAGCTCGATGAAATTAACTTTTTATATAACCTGTGCTTTTGTCCTTCTATGCAATGTGATGTATTCACAAACCGCTGCTGATTTACTTTCTGTAACTCCATCTAACAATGCCGAAAGCTTAATTAATACTAATTTACTATCCGGGAATGGAATTGTAATTTGCGATCCTTCCTCGCCAAAGAATGCTTCAGTTTCAGGAGAATCTTTTTCTAGTTATGGTGCGTTCGAGAGGCGTGCAAATAATTTCCCATTCACTAATGGTATTTTTCTGTCTACAGGAAATGCTAGTGAAGCAGGAAACTCGGTAGTAGAAACGTTAAACTCAGGATCGACTTCATGGGAAGGAGATTCAGAATTAGAGGCACACCTGGGAATATCTAACACCTATAATGCCACTGTATTAGAATTCGATTTTGTAGCGCTTACAGAAACGATTTCTTTCGATTATGTGTTAGCCTCTCACGAATACGAAAAAAATCATACCATTTGTAATTATGCCGATGGTTTTGCTATTTTAATTCAAAAAGAAGGAGAAACTAGTTTTCAAAATATAGCCGTAATTCCAGATACAAATACCAATGTAAGTACCAAAGAAATTAACGGTACGACTTGCTCAAATCATATAGAATATTACGAAAATACGGTTTCTCAACTAGAGAGCACCAACTTTTATGGACGTACTAAAACATTAACGGCATCACATACGATTGAGCCTTACACAAAGTATAAAATTAAATTTATTGTTGCCGACCAAAAGGATGTTAATTTTGATACAGCTGTATTTATAAAACAAAGTGAAGTTAATATTAATGTAGATTTAGGTGACAATATAAGTACGTGTTCTGATGTAGAATTGACTCCTAATCTAAATTCAAATGACACCGTAGACACGGCTAACCTTACAGGCCTTACTTATAGATGGTATAAAGATGGCGTTAATGTATCCAATGCCTCTACTTATACAGCAACGACTGCTGGGAATTACAAGGTAGAGGTTAAAGTTTACGAACCAGACTGTTTAAACGGACGAAGCAACACTAATGTATTTACAATTTCCGACGATATAACAATCGATTATATTCCAAATACATCCATTGCACTTGAACTTCAAGATGAATTTGAACGTTGCAGTTCCATAACAGAACAATTTATTCTAGACGAATTCAACAATTATATCAAAGCGCAAATTCCTAATAATGCTAATTCGTATAGCATTAAATATTATCGTAATGGAAACAATATAAGAGATATAGATATTGCTCCAGGAAACACCGAAACCATTACAGCCATTGCTACTAGATCAAGTACAGCATGTGCATATACCTTTACCTTTCCATTATCGGTAAACGAAATACCAAATCCTCAACCTCAAACTATAACCCGATGTGATAATGATCTAGAGTTTAATTTAGCATCATACAACAACTTATTTAATTCAGGTAATGCTACAGATTTCACTGTTACCTATCACTACACCCAATATCAAGCCGAACAAGGTTCGCAACCTATTTCCTCCCCTTATGTAGGAAGTAGAACTCAGTTATATGTTAGAGTTACCAGTAACAGCACCTCATGTGCAGGAACAACAACATTAACTTTAGATGAAACTGCAAGCATAGAACTTTACAATGCTAGTAGTACTGTAATTTCGGGGTGTACCTCTACTCCTGGAGGAGGAATTACCACAGCAGAATTAGATATAGCTACAGATGAATTATTAAACGGTCAAGATCGAAGCCAACTCATTATATCCTATTTTAAGTATGAACAAGATGCCACAGATAATATAAATAAACTAGAAGGCGCTAATCTAGACGCTTACCTAGATAACGAGCCTTCAATAATTTTTATTCGTGTAGAACCTCTTGGAGGTGGCTGTCCTGCTATTGCTCACATCGATATTTATCCAACTATTTCATTAAATTTTTCGGCTATTGAAAATTATGCGGTATGTGGAGGAAACACTTTTAACTTAATTCAGATTGCCAATGATATTAAAAGCAAGATTCAAAATCTTACAGTAACTTTTTACGATGGCAACCCTAGTAGTAGTACGTCTAGCGTAATTGCACAAATAGCAGATTATAACATTCCAGATTTAAATGGAGATGGTATAGAAGACGACTCCCAAACCATCTATGTTAAAGTGGAAGATCCAGATTGCGGTCAAATTTCGACCAATTTCGAAATTTTTAAAGCACCAGGAATAGTCTACAGGGACCGACCATTTATACCTTTAATTTGTTACAACGATAGGGTAATCGATTTAAATACGTATAAAGATTTAATAATTGATAATAGTAGTCTAAGTAACATTGAAATTCAGTATTATCTAACTGCAGCAAATCGTGACTTAGACGAGAACGAACTTCCTATAGATTATCTAGATCATACAGATATTATAAATGGTATATTATATGCTAGAGTCACTAAAATAGGTGTTACGGACGGAATTCTTATTGGTAATTGTTTTGATGCTATAGACATAGTTATTGACGTGGTAGATATGCCACAGGTTAATTTAACCTACACAGATTTCCAATATTGCGTTACTAATCCCGAGTTAGAAGTTACCCTAGATTTAGTCGAAGCAGAATTAACAGATATTATTAATAACGATACTGTAAATTCTCATATTGCGACTCAAGATATCGATATAAAATTTTATGAAAACCTAAGTGATGCCGAAGCAGGAAATTCTAATTTTTTAGATCCTAATGTTTATACAACAACTACTAATACAATTTATAGTCGAGTTACCAATAAGAGAGATACATCGATTTGCCCAGTAATAGATCCTATTAATATCGCCGTATTTCTACAACCCGAATTTAATAAAATAGATTTTTTTGAATGCGATATCGAAGTTGTACCAGTAAGAAATATACATTTAAATCAATTGTTTAACCATTATATAGCATCTGAGATTGAGGTGACTTTCTATGATGCTGATAATAATCCCTATACTATTAATTCTCAAATATCTGTACCATATAACGAGACCATAACAATTTATGCGATTGCCCGAAATAAGAATAATACACTATGCGACAATCCGGTAAGACAGGCAATTACTTTAAGAACAGGAAAAACACCAGCCCCAATACCTTTCGATTTATCGGTATGTGTAATTCCTGGTCAATCTTACACCGAAATTAATTTAAACAATGTTGAAGCGGAGTTAGAATCGATTACAGGCGTATCTCTAGATGTTTCATTTTATGAAAACGAAGCCGAAGCCGAAGCCTCTTTAAATACTTTTATATTAAACAAAGATGATTATCAAATTTCTGCATATCAAAAAAGACATAATCTTTTTGTTCAAATAAAAAACCCAGGAACAGAGTGCTTTATTGTTCAAACACTATTAATTAAGATTAACGATACACCTGATTTTAAAAACTCATCTATCACCCCTGTATGTTCTACAACTTATATTGGGAATAACTTGCTATTTAATCTAGCAGAGGTTAATTTAGATCTTGCTTACAAAACCGGTTATAATGCTCCTGTAATTTACTTTTTTGAAGATATTGATGATGCTAACTCACTAAACATTTCAAATCAGATTACCAATTCTTTAGAATCAGATCAGACCTATGTAAAACCTGTTAATGTTGATACTATTTACGTGGTGGCTAAAGATCCAGATACCGATTGTTTCGAAGTAAAAACGTTAGCATTAGTTGTCAATTACCCTCCTAGCACAAAAGATTTAACAGATTTTGAATTCTGCGATGATGGCTCTGGCACAGTATTTTTAAAAGAAATAGACAACCGTTTAGTTTACGATTTAAACTCAAGTAACATTACTTATCACAAAACACAGGCAGATGCAACTTCTGGAACTAATCCGTTAAGCGATATTTACGATTATACAACTCCAATTAATGGCACTGAGATTCATGCTAGAATTAGCAGTATAGCTACAGGTTGTTATTTGACAAAACCTATAACGTTACAACCTAACTCCAATGGTACAGCGTTAAATGTAACTGCCAGTGCTTCTTTTTTCCAAAATACAAATACCATTACGGTAGATGTCCTTGGAGGAACCGGAAATTATGTATACAGTTTAGATCATGGAGATTTTCAGACATCTAACATTTTTACAGATGTAACTATTGGAAGTCACACCGTATTTGTAAGTAACGATTTAGGCTGTTCTGAAGGGGTTACAACCGTAACCGTTGTAGATATTCCAAAGTTTTTCACACCTAACCAAGATGGTTATAATGATACTTGGCATATTATCGGAATTGAAAACTTAGCTGAGGTTGAAGTACAAATTTTCGATCGCTTTGGTAAACTGCTCACAGTGCTTAATAAAAATAACAATCCCACATTTGAAGATGGCTGGAATGGATCGTTTAATGGAGCACCAATGCCTACAGACGATTATTGGTATGTGGCAAGAATTAATAACGGAACTCAAGATTTTGAACGTAGTGGCCATTTCACGTTAAAACGATAATAAAACTGCACATTACTTTTATTTTTCTCCATTCAAAATGTTTAAATTTGTGATATGCGATTTAAAATAAAATCAGAATTCGAACCTACCGGAGATCAGCCTTCTGCAATTAAACAATTAACAGAAGGCATAAATAACGACGATAAGTACCAAACACTTTTAGGTGTTACGGGCTCAGGGAAAACCTTTACCGTTGCTAATGTTGTCCAAGAAGTACAACGTCCTACCCTAGTTTTGGCACACAACAAAACTTTAGCCGCACAGCTGTACTCAGAATTCAAACAGTTTTTCCCAGATAATGCTGTAGAATATTTTGTGTCTTACTACGATTATTATCAGCCTGAAGCTTACATTCCGGTTTCCGGAACGTATATCGAAAAGGATCTATCTATAAACGAAGAAATAGAAAAATTACGATTAAGCACTACCTCATCCCTTCTTTCTGGAAGACGCGATGTTTTAGTAGTGGCTTCCGTATCGTGTTTATATGGTATAGGTAACCCTGTAGAGTTTCAGAAAAACGTAATTTCTTTGGAACGCGATCAAGTCATCTCCAGAACCAAATTATTACATCGTTTAGTACAAAGTTTGTATTCTAGAACCGAAGCAGAATTTAATCACGGAAGTTTTAGAATTAAAGGAGATACCGTAGATATATTTCCGAGCTATGCCGATGATGCTTTTAGAATTCATTTTTTCGGAGATGAAATTGAAGAGATTGAAGCTTTTAATGTGCAAACCAACGAAATTATAGAGAAGTACGATCGTCTGACCATCTATCCAGCGAATATGTTTGTAACCTCTCCAGATGTACTCCAGGGAGCCATAAAGAATATTCAAGATGATTTAGTAAAACAACACGATTACTTTAAGGACATTGGAAAACATTTAGAAGCGAAACGTTTAAAAGAACGTACCGAATTTGACTTAGAGATGATTCGAGAATTAGGTTATTGTTCTGGGATAGAAAACTATTCTAGATATTTAGATGGAAGACAACCGGGAACACGGCCATTCTGTTTATTAGATTATTTCCCAGATGATTTTTTAATGGTGGTAGATGAAAGTCACGTAACCATTTCGCAAGTACATGCCATGTATGGAGGCGATAGAAGCAGAAAAGAAAACCTAGTAGATTATGGCTTTAGATTGCCAGCCGCTATGGATAACCGTCCGCTTAAATTCGAAGAATTCGAAGCCTTGCAGAATCAAGTCATTTATGTTAGTGCGACACCCGCAGATTATGAATTAGAAAAGAGTGATGGTATTTTTGTCGAGCAAGTTATTCGTCCGACAGGGCTTTTAGATCCTGTAATCGAAGTACGTCCTAGCTTAAACCAGATAGATGATTTAATTGAAGAGATTCAGCTTCGTATAGAAAAAGACGAGCGTACGCTAGTTACGACCCTTACTAAGCGTATGGCAGAGGAGCTTACTAAGTATCTAGACCGCATTCAGATTCGTTGTCGTTACATTCATAGTGATGTCGATACTTTGGAGCGCGTAGAAATCATGCAAGATTTAAGAAAAGGATTATTTGATGTATTGGTTGGAGTAAACCTATTACGTGAAGGTTTAGATTTACCTGAAGTGTCTTTAGTGGCCATTTTAGACGCCGATAAAGAAGGTTTTTTACGTTCGGCAAGATCTTTAACTCAAACTGTAGGTCGTGCAGCAAGGAACTTAAATGGTAAAGCCATTATGTATGCCGATAAGATTACAAAGAGTATGCAAAAAACTATTGATGAAACTGAATATAGACGCGCAAAACAAATCAATTACAACACGGCAAATAATATGGTGCCAACCGCACTAAACAAAAGTTTAGATAGTGCTCTAGCCAAAAACTCGGTAAGTACGTATAGTTATGAATTGGAAGCGCTTAAAGCTGCAGAACCTGAAAGCGAATATTTAACGAAGTCTCAATTGGAACAAAACATTCGCGATAGACGTAAATTAATGGAAGCGGCCGCGAAAGAATTAGACTTTGTTAATGCTGCTAAATTCCGTGACGAAATAAAAGTTTATCAAGAGAAGCTTGAGAAATTAAAACAATAGCAATTATAGGTGGTTATTTAATTGTACTGAACTTTAAATATATCGATTAACACATCTGCTGGTACCATATTATTGGGAAAACCATCCATTAAGTGTAAGACTTTATTTGTAGAATCATGACTTAATCCCATACGAAGCCCATAGTTAAAGAATAAAATATCGTCTTTTTGCAGCCGTTTATTATCTAAGTTTAATAACAGTACCAAACGGTAAAATTGCACAATGCGCTCACTATAAGACTCTAGATTTTTATAAATAATAGGATTGTTAATAAGATATTCGAAATCTGATCGAGAAATATTCAGCTGTTTAGAAACACTTAAAAGGAAATTATATTTTAAAGATATTATTTCATCCGTTTTGGCGAATGCAATCATTTCAGAAAGCAAGCTCAATTTCTCAATGCGATTTAACATGTAAAGGAATCTTGATTATTACGGTTCTAAAGTTAATTATAATAGGTATTTTATAATCGCATATATAATGTAACTTGTCGAAAATTTAATAATTTTAATATGTTATTACCTACACCAACACATCATAACATACTCACTATTTGCAAGTTAAACACTGTATCTCCTGAAATTTTGAATAAAAACAAAATAACAACATACATTTAACTACTTTTAAATACCAGAAAAGGTCACATTAAAAAGATACCGTAGTTTTGTACTACTACCGAAAATATAGATTTTAGAAATATAAAAAATTGAAATATGACAAATAATGATGTTCTTAAAAAATTACGAGTTGCTCTTAAATTAAGAGACGATGATATCGTGAAGATTTTAGAATTAGTAGATTTTAGAATCAGTAAAAGTGAATTGGGAGCTTTTTTCAGAAAGGAAGATCATCCAAAATACATGGAATGTGGCGATCAGATTTTAAGGAACTTTCTAAATGGATTAGTGATTCATTTACGAGGGCCATTGCCTAAAAAAGATGCCCCTAAAAAAAGTGAATCTGGTAAAAAGGCTGTTAAGAAATCTGAAACTAAGAAAACATCGTAAGAACATCTCTTCTTATACACCGCATAAAAAAAGCGTCTAATCCTTAAGACTAGACGCTTTTATTTTATATAACAGTAAACTGTGTTTTAGATTATGCTAAAACCTGTTGTACTTTATCTGCTGCTTCTTGGAATTGTGTAGCACTCATTACATCTAATCCAGAATTATCGATTAATTCTTTAGCAATGTCTGCATTGGTTCCTTGTAAACGTACAATAATTGGTACATTAATATTCCCCATGTTTTTGTAAGCATCGATAACACCTTGCGCTACTCTATCGCAACGTACAATACCACCAAAAATGTTAATAAGGATAGCTTTTACGTTAGGGTCTTTTAAAATAATTTTAAAAGCAGCCTCTACACGTGCAGCATCAGCAGTACCTCCAACATCTAAAAAGTTAGCTGGTTCTCCACCTGCTTGCTTAATTAAATCCATTGTTGCCATTGCTAAACCAGCACCATTAACCATACACCCAACGTTACCGTCTAAGTCTACATAGTTTAATCCTAATTTTCCTGCTTCAACTTCAATAGCACTTTCTTCACGTATATCACGTAAATCAAGGTAATTTTTATGTCTGTATAATGCATTGTCATCAATAGTAACTTTAGCATCTACAGCAAGAATCTTATTATCGCTAGTTTTTAAAACTGGGTTAATTTCAAATAAAGAAGAATCAGACTCTACATAAGCTTTGTAAAGGTTTGTAACGAATTTCGTCATTTCTTTAAACGCGTTCCCAGATAATCCTAAGTTAAACGCAACACGTCTTGCTTGGAAAGGTAAGATACCTACTGTAGGATCGATTTCTTCTGTAAAAATTAAATGTGGTGTTTCTTCTGCAACAGTTTCAATATCCATTCCACCTTCAGTAGAATACATAATCATGTTACGGCCAGTCGCACGATTTAATAAAACCGATACGTAAAACTCTTCTGTTTCAACTTCTCCAGGATAGTATACATCTTCAGCAACTAATACTTGGTGTACTCTTTTACCTTCTGCAGATGTTTGTGGAGTGACAAGGTCCATACCTATAATCTCACCAGAAATTTGTTCTACTTCTTGTAAATTCTTGGCTAATTTAACACCACCACCTTTACCTCGTCCACCAGCGTGAACTTGGGCTTTAACTACGAACCAGCTCGTACCTGTTTCCGATGTTAATTGTTTTGCTGCTACAACTGCGTCTTGAGCACTTTGTGCTACAATACCGCGTTGAATACGTACGCCAAAACTATTTAAAATTTCTTTTCCTTGATATTCGTGTAAGTTCATTAGTATTTTAATTTATTGCTTCACAAATGTAATCAACGAATATGTTTTAACCAATATTTTTTATCATCTATATAAAGATAATATCAATACCGCATTCTTTTCTTTGTTTTTTTGACAAATAATAAGTCTTAAACTGACAAAAACTTTATAGATTTGCGGCAAATTTAATTTATCATAAAATGAATAATAACACTTTATTAAAAATTGCAAGTGACTTTGGAAGTCCGGTGTATGTGTACGACTCTGAAAAAATAGTATCACAGTATAAACGTTTAACATCTGCATTTAATAAGGTGAAACAGGTAAAGGTGAATTATGCCGTAAAAGCGTTATCTAATATTTCTATACTGAAATTAATGAAAACCTTAGGTGCTGGCCTTGATACTGTATCTATTCAGGAAGTTCAATTGGGTTTAAAAGCAGGATTTTCTGCAGACCAAATTATATTTACGCCTAACGGTGTGTCTCTTGAAGAAATTGAAGAAGCATCTAAATTAGGAGTTCAAATAAATATTGATAGCTTATCTATCTTAGAGCAATTCGGAACAAAACATCCTAATGTTCCTGTTTGTATTCGTATTAATCCGCATGTTATGGCTGGAGGAAATGCTAATATTTCTGTTGGACATATAGATTCTAAGTTTGGTATTTCTGTACACCAAATTCCGCATATATTAAGAATTGTAGAAAACACAGGGATGCATATTAACGGAATTCACATGCATACAGGTAGTGATATTTTAGATATCGATGTCTTTTTATATGCGAGTGAAATCTTATTTGATACAGCTAAACATTTTAAAGATTTAGACTTTTTAGATTTCGGATCTGGTTTTAAAGTCCCTTATTCTAAAGGTGATATTGAAACTAATATTGAAGAATTCGGAACAAAACTATCTAAACGCTTTAACGAATTCTGTAAAGAATACGGCAAAGAATTAACCTTAGGTTTCGAACCAGGTAAGTTTTTAGTAAGTGAATCTGGAGTATTTTTAGCTAAAGTAAACTCTGTGAAACAAACCACATCGACTGTATTTGCACAAATCGACTCAGGTTTTAATCATTTAATTCGTCCGATGCTTTACGGCTCACAACATGGTATTACAAACATATCTAATCCTAAAGGACGCGAGCGTTTTTATTCTGTTGTTGGGTATATATGCGAAACAGATACATTCGCAAACAACCGTAGAATTTCAGAAATTACGGAAGGTGACATTATTGGATTCCAAAATGCTGGAGCCTACTGTTATTCTATGGCCTCTAACTATAACTCACGTTTTCGTCCTGCCGAAGTGCTTTGGCATAAAGACAAAGCATTATTAATTAGAGAGCGAGAAACTATAGAGGACATTTTAAAAAATCAAATCGAAGTTACACTATAACAACCAAAAGCGTTAACCTAAACAGTTAGCGCTTTTTTTATGGCTTATTACAAACGTCTTTAAATAAAAATATCCTGCTGAATAAAAGTTCGTTTTATAAAGCAGGATATCTAGTATTAACTTGGTATATTTCTATTCTACAAATACAAGATCTGAATTGTAGAAACCTCCCATATTCTTTTTACGTTTTGCAGATTGCTCTACTATTAAATTTGCAATAGTATTTAAATTACGTAGTTCACAAATCTGAACGGATAACTTAGATCCCACATATAAATCTTGAGTAGAATCTTCGACATAGCGCAAGTGTTTCGCGGCTTCTTTTAGCTTACTATTGGTTCTTACAATAGCGACTAAATCGGACATGATATGCTGAATTGTGTTTCTGTAATGTGTAATTAATATAAGCTCTTTAGGTGTAGATGTCCCATCGTCGTTCCAATCTGGCGCATTGACATTTACTGGTTTTACCTCATCTACATTTTCTATAATATGATCGGCAATGTGATTGGCATACACTAAGGCTTCTAACAAAGAATTAGACGCTAGTCTGTTTGCACCGTGCAAACCCGTACTTGTACATTCTCCTGCCGCGTATAAATCTTCTATAGTAGACTCTCCGTTCTTATTCACTTCTACACCGCCACAAGCATAGTGACATGCAGGAACAACAGGAATCATATGCTTTCTAATATCTATACCAATGCCTAAACACTTTTCATTTATATTAGGAAAATGTTTTATAAAAGCCTCATAATCTAAATGTGTACAATCTAAATATACGTGACGTTCTCCGGTAGTATGTATTTCGTTATCTATAGCTCTGGCAACAATATCTCGGGGTGCTAATTCTCCGCGTTCATCGATGGCTAACATAAAACGTTCGCCTTTCTTGTTTTTAAGGTGTGCTCCAAATCCGCGAACAGCTTCAGAAATTAAAAACGACGGACTTTGTTCTGGTTCAAATAAAGCCGTAGGGTGAAATTGCACAAACTCCATTCCTCTAATTTTTGCTAAAGCGCGATAAGCCATAGCAATACCATCTCCTGTTGCAATTAACGGGTTGGTTGTAGACGCATAAACTTGTCCGATTCCACCAGCACATAAAATGGTTTTATTAGCAATATAAGGTTCGATTGCATTAGTCTTTTGGTTCATTATATATGCCCCATAACAACGAATATTATTTATATCTTCTCCAGAATCTTTTAATTGGTGATCGGTTATTAAATCGATAGCAAAATGATACGGTAATACTTTAATATTCTCCAAACTTGCTACCTGATCTAAAAGCGTACGTTCAATTTCTAACCCTGTAATATCTTTGTGGTGAATAATACGATTCGCAGAATGACCTCCTTCTTTACCTAAGTCGAATGCGCCAGTTCCATCGTAATCAAAATCGGCTCCCCAAGACATTAATTGCCTCATACAGTCTGGAGCTTCTTCAATTACCATTTTTACAACTTCACGATCGTTATGGTATTCTCCCGCAATCATCGTATCCTCAATATGATCCTCGAACGAATCTAATTTATCCCAAACTACGGCGATACCGCCTTGAGCATATTTTGTATTCGATTCACTTTTATTGGCTTTAGTAACAACTAAAATTTCTTTATTTGGTAAAGATTTTGCCAAACGAATGGCTGTAGTAAGACCTGCAACTCCCGATCCTAATATTAAATAATCTGTATTATTTTGACTCATTTTTTATTTTATGAGATGTCTAACATGCGTTGAATAGGAAGTAAAGCACGTTTCTGAATTGCTTCGTCTACATGAACTTCTGGCAATTCATGCTTCATACATGTATAAAGCTTTTCGAGTGTATTCATTTTCATATAAGCACATTCGCTACATGCACATGTATTATTCTCTTTTGCTGGTGCCGGAATTAAAATTTTATTAGGAACTTCTTTTTGCATTTCATGTAAAATACCAGCTTCCGTTGCTACAATAAATTCGTTTGCAGGATTGGTTTTTACATAATTAATAAGTCCCGCTGTAGAGCCTACATACTCAGCTATTTTTAACAAATGAGCTTCAGACTCTGGGTGAGCAATAATTTTAGCATTCGGATTTTCTTTATGAACCGCTAATAGTTTATCCATAGAAAATGCTTCATGAACAATACAAGCACCGTCCCACAACACCATATCACGACCTGTTTCCTTTTGAATCCAAGCGCCTAAATTTTTGTCTGGAGCAAATATAATAGGCTGATCTAATGGTACCGAATCTACTATTTTTTTAGCATTGGACGATGTACAACATAAATCACTAAGAGCCTTTACCTCTGCCGATGTATTTACATAAGTAATAACAATATGACCTGGATATTTTTTCTTAAATGTTGCAAGATCTTCGGCACTACAAGAATCTGCTAAAGAGCAACCCGCATTTAAATCGGGTAGAATAACCTTCTTAGTCGGATTTAAAATTTTTGCAGTCTCGGCCATAAAATGAACCCCTGCAAATACAATTAAGTCAGCATCGGTTTCTGCCGCTTTATAAGACAACCCTAAACTATCTCCAACATAATCTGCTAAATCTTGAATCACTGGTTCTTGATAATAATGCGCTAAAATCACAGCATTCTTCTCTTTTTTCAGCCTTTTAATCTCCGCCACATAATCTATATTCTTTGCATCTTCCGATACAGGAATATATCCCAACTTCTCAATACTTTCTTTTACAGAATCCATAATCATTATTAAAATTGAACGGTAAAATTAATGAATTTTATAATGTTTATTTAATGTTTTAATAGCATATTTTCTTTTTTGTAAGAATATGATTTCAATGTAAAGTTAAAACCCAATGATATATTTCCTGAAAATGAAAAAGTTTAGAATACTTTAAACTGATATGTAATCCGTTTAACACTAATTAAAACACTAACCTAATGATTCACAATACGTTTGGAAATCAAATTATAAATTATAGAAATATGAAGATAATTCTGGTATAGTATTAAAGAACAGATTAGTTGAAATTATTTAGAAAACACAAAATATTCTAAGTCAGGAATTAGAGTACTACACATATAAAAAAGAGATTGACTTGTAATCCTATCAGTTTATAAAAAAATAAAACACCTCTAAACCTAGATTTAGAGGTGTTTTGGTTTATTGATATTTAGCTTCCTTTTAAACGCTATTCAGGAGTAAAGTATTAAAACAACTTACTCTCTCACAGTACCTGAAAAATGATTTATATTAGGATTTATAGGATTCCCACTCATTCTTCTAATGGTAACTATTTGGCCACAATGCCAAACAGAATCTTCAATTGGTCCGTTAATCGCATTCCAGAACGGAACAGTTCGCTCTCCCTTCGGACTTTTAAAAATCATATCGAAAGGTTTTAAATCGTTTGCTTCTTTTAAAATATCCGAAGCCGTTTTTAGGTTGTTTAATGTCTGCGCTCTTAATTCACTATAGGTTAACGGCCGTTTTAAGGTTTCATTTACATGGGGCACCTTTAAGGCTGCATCGCGAAGTATAGCCGACAAACCATGAATGTGCGTCATAAGCTCTAATGGAGATCGCATTTCTGTATTTGATTTAAAATCTAGATCTGTTGCAGACAAACCTTCAGTCGCCCAATAGAATCGGAATCCTAGGCCATCAATTGCACGACCAACAACTGTTCCTGCTGTGTATGTTTCTGAATGCTCTGGAATTTCGTAATACGGCAACTTAGAATCCGTTTGTGCTACTATTGACATATTAAAAAGTAAAAAAAATAATATTGGTAAAGATTTCATTTAAAATAGAATTATATCCCGTGAGTATCGAACAAATAAACCAGTGCCGTCATAGAAGCGGCTCCTAATTCTAATTCGCGTTTATTAACAGCATCAAACGTATCGTTTGCCGCATGATGATGGTCGAAATAGCGCTGAGAATCTGGTCTTAAACCTGCTGTAATATTGGTATCGGTTTTTAACGGACGTACATCTGCTCCAGCACCACCTTGAATAAAATAATGAATAAGATAAGGCTCGAATAATGGCTTCCAACCTAATATCTTATTAAAAGATGCCTCGGTACAATCGAAAGAAAATCCTCTTGGAGTAAAACCACCTGCGTCACTTTCTAGAGACACCACATGTTTCTCGCCTTTAGCCTTGGCTTCTTTTGCATATTCGGTTGCTCCTCGCAGTCCGTTTTCTTCATTCATAAACATAACCACACGTATACTGTGTTTCGGTTTAATCTTTAAGGTTTTAAATAATCGAAGTACTTCCATAGATTGCACAATTCCTGCTCCATCATCGTGAGAACCATCCCCTAAATCCCAAGAATCTAAGTGGCCTCCGACGATAATATATTCATTTGGAAATTGAGAACCTGTAATCTCTCCAATGACATTATAGGATTTCACATCTTCTAATTGCTTACAATTTTGCTTAAAATAAAACTGAACTGAAGTATCTAACTTTAACATGGTGCTTAATAAATTCGCATCCTTGGTACTAATTGCCGCTGAAGGAATACGCTTAGACACTGGTAAATCCTCGTAGGTCATACTTCCGGCGTGTGGTAGGTTGTCTATATTTAAAGTCATAGATCTTACAATAACACCTACAGCACCATATTTAGCAGCCTCTACAGCTCCCATGTAACGCTGATCGACACAGCCACCATACGCAGAGAATGTATTAATTAAATCGGCTTGCATTGGACGGTTATAAAACACTATTTTTCCTTTAACACCTGCCTCGCCTAAAGCTTTTAACTCTTCAAAATTTTTAACTTCTACTACGCTTGCAGTAACACCTAATGGATTTGTAGATACAGATCCGCCTAGTGCACAAATGTTAACGTTTGTCGTTTCGCCGCTTCCTGCTTTTATGTATGCAAATTCCTTCGCTCCTCGCACCCATTTAGGCACCATAACAGGTTGTAACCAAACTTTATCTAACCCTAAGGAATCCAACTCTGCTTTTCCCCATTCTACAGCGCGTTCTGCATTTAAAGACCCGGATAAACGTCCTCCAATATCCATGGATAAAGTTTCTAGCCAAGTATAACTTTTACCATCGACTAAAGCGGTTTTGTAAATTTGTTTTAAGACGTCTTCATCTGTCTGACTAAAAACTTGACAACTTAAACATAAGGCAATCAGAACAATTAATTTTTTCATATAATTTTTTATCTATACTGTAATAATGATATTAATAGGATATAACTACTCGCTTTTTAATTGCTTTTTATAAGCTTCTATATTCGACTCCGTTTCAGGATCTAATTGAGGTTCTTTAATATCGTCATACTTTTTAAGTGTTTCGTAAAGAATGTTAGCCACAATTAAACGAGCTGTGGGTTTATCGTCTGCAGGGATATTATACCAAGGCGCATTAGCTGTAGATGTTCTGTTTATGGCATCTTCGTAACATGTCTGATAATTATCCCACAAAGCGCGTTCCTTAAGATCGTCTGCAGAAAACTTCCAGTTTTTATTTTTCTTTTCTAATCTACGAATCAGTCTATCGCGCTGTTCGTCTTTAGATAGATTTAAAAAGAACTTAAATATAATGGTTCCACTATTTGAAATTGTTTTCTCAAAATTCACAATTTCATTAAAACGATTATCCCAAAAGGCCTCATTTACATCAGACAATTCGGTAACCGTAGGAATGTTTTCCCCTAAAATATAATTTGGATGCACACGTGTAACTAGAACATTTTCGTAATGTGTTCTATTAAATATACCAAACTTTCCTCGGGCTGGTAAACGCACATAATGACGCCATAAATAATCGTGTTTTAATTCTAATTCTGTAGGCGATTTAAAACTATGACAATCTATACCTCTTACATTAAAATCTTTAAAAACTTCACGAATTAAACTGTCTTTTCCAGCGGTATCCATACCCTGAAAACACACTAAAACCGAATACTTCCCATGCGCATACATCGTGTTTTGCCACTCACCTAGTTTGACCCTAATCTTTTCTAATTGCTTTTCAATCTTTTTCTCTGAGGCATCTAAATCCACTTTAGTTTTTAGATTTTTAATGTCGATTTTAGAATCAATTTTAAAGTCTTTTATGTGAATATCTTTCATAGTACGAACAGGATTTTGGCTTACAATACTACTAAAAAACAAAAATGGTTTGTATTAATAGCATAATTGTGAAGTTTTTTAGAATTTTTAACTATAAAAACTTAAGTAAAACATAGGATTTACAGTCATATTTCGCAAACCATTCTTTCCTGTCTTAACACCTAATTAATATATTTAAATTCTATCGTTTTTTAAATATCTAAAAATCAATAACGAGAAGCCCTTGTCTACCCCAATTACACCTTTGGTGAAGACGATTTCTTATACACTCTAAATTGGCTAGAAAACAGATTAGATTTTTTAGATACCTATTTTGAAAACGTATTATCATCAGAAGAAACGCATATAAACAGCCTCACTATATTTCCTAATCCAGTAATACGCAAACTTAACATACCTAATTACAGTCAGGTATTTGGTAAACCTTTTAAGATTTATAATACCCTTGGTCAACTTTCTGGGGAAGGTATAATTGAAAGTAATTATATTTCTGTCGATTATTTACAAGCTGGTGTATATGTATTGCAGATAGAGCATAAGACCTTCAAATTCATTAAATCATAAAGTCATTAATAATATAAAATGTATTCGAGTAAGTAAAAAAGTAAGGCTCTAATCGATATGATTAGAGCCTTACTTTATTTTATTAAGAATAAATTCTTTTATTTGGTCGCATATAATTTTACATCGTTTTCCTCGACAGTATCACCACTTAAAATAATTAAGCGTTCCACCACATTTCGAAGTTCACGAATATTCCCAGACCAATCGTAAGATTTTAATAGTTTTAAAGCGCCGTCCGAAAATTCCTTTTTAACAGTGCCTTGTTCTCCTGCAATCTTTTCGGAGAAATAATTAATTAACAAAGGAATATCGTCTCGTCTATCGTTTAAAGCTGGTACTTGAATAAGAATAACCGCCAACCTGTGATATAAATCTTCTCGAAAACGACCTTCTTCAATTTCTGTTTTTAAATTCTTATTTGTTGCTGCTAAAACCCGAACATCAACCTTAATATCTTTATCGCTTCCTACACGTTGTACGCGATTTTCTTGAAGTGCTCTTAGAACTTTTGCTTGAGCCGACAAACTCATATCACCAATTTCATCTAAAAAAATAGTTCCACCATTAGCAGCTTCAAACTTACCCGCTCGATCTTTATTTGCACTTGTAAAAGCACCTTTAACATGACCGAATAATTCGCTTTCTATTAATTCACCCGGAATCGCAGCACAATTCACTTCTACCATCGGTCCGCCAGCACGTTCACTCTTTTGGTGCAACCAATGCGCCACAAGCTCTTTCCCTGTTCCATTAGCTCCCGTAATAAGCACACGAGCTTCTGTTGGTGCTACTTTATCTATAATATCTTTTATATTTGAAATGGCATCACTCTCCCCGATCATTTGGTAATTCTTACTCACCTTAGTTTTAAGAATCTTATTTTGCACCACCAACTCTTTTCTATCTAAAGCATTTCTAACCGTATTTAATAATCGGTTTAAATCTGGTGGTTTTGATATGTAATCGAACGCGCCCAAACGCATAGTATGCACGGCAGTATCTAAATCTCCATGCCCCGAAATCATGACCATCGGAATTTCTGGTTTTATAAGCTTAGTGGCTTCTAAAACTTCGACACCATCCATTTTAGGCATTTTAATATCGCATAATACTAAGTCGTAATCCTCGTTTTTAATCTTTTCGATTCCAACTAAACCGTCTTCAGCTTCTTCTAAATGATATGTTTCGTTTTCTTCGGAAAGAATTTTAATTAAAACTCTTCGAATTGCTGCTTCATCTTCAATAATTAAAATTTTTGGCATAACATTTTTTTTATAATGATGTTGACAACATATCAACTTTGTTTTAAATTCTTTAATCTATTTCATTTTCTTTCTAACGCTAGTACATATATCCTACGTTAGCTTTGTAAGAAAAATTAATCATAAAAATAAAGAACGAAATATAATTTTTAATATTTAATCCATTTAATAAGCTCCTTGTACGTCGGTTTTTTACCATACATTAAAATCCCAACACGATAAATTTTCGCAGCGAACCAAACGGTAAGTAAAAAAGATCCTATTAAAAGTAACAGCGATAATAGCTGTTGCCATATAGGAACACCAAACGGTATTCGCATTAGCATAACTACCGGAGAAGTTAAAGGAATAAATGAAAATATTGTAGACACAATGCCGTGCGGATCTTCGATAACTGTAAAGAAACCAATATAAACAGATAATACCAATGGCATTAATATAGGAAATACAAACTGTTGTGTATCGGTTTCATTATCTACTGCAGCACCAATTGCCGCATACATTGAGCTGTATAGTAAGTACCCAGCGATAAAAAACAATACAAATGCTATGATTAAATTGGCTAATGGCAGATGATAAAGGCCTGACAGAATAGTTTCTATCTGACCGTTTAATTGCTGATCGACTAGAGATTGTTCTATAACTTGCTTTTGGGGAGATTGAGACATATCTATTCCGAAAACAACCCCAACTAAGGCTGTTAAAATCCCTCCTAAAATAATCCAAATAATAATTTGTGTTATTCCTGCTAACGATGTTCCTATAATTTTACCCAACATGAGTTGCATGGGTTTCACAGACGAAATAATTACTTCGATAACGCGACTCGTTTTTTCTTCAATCACACTACGCATGATCATGTTACCATAAATAATGATAAACATAAATAACAAATACCCTGCGGCACCACCAAATGCAAGTTTAATGATACTTTCGACCTTAGAGGTTTTCTCTCCCGAAAAATTTTCTTGAACAATACTGACTTCAATTTTAGCAGATTCTATTTTATCTAAGTCGACACCAACTTGTACCAATTTCACATCGGTAAGAGATTTTTCAACTTTACTCTCTAAAGTGGTAACAACCGACAAGGAAGGTGATTCTTCTGAGTAAAACTTGACATGTTTCTTTAAATAATTTACATCATTGCCCTTTTCTATATGTAATAAACCATAATCTTCTTGGGCGTTAACCAGTAATTTAGCGGCCTCTAAATCTATGTTGGTCAAGAATCTATATTTTGTAGTTTCGGTATCTTTAAACGCATTAGTTACCAAACCTGATTCGTCTAAAATGGCTATAGTTCTTACTTTATTATTACTGATTTGCGACAAATAAGCTACCGTTGCAATAAGTGCAATTAATACAATCGGACTTAAAATAGTCATCACAATAAATGCTTTATTTTTAACCTTCGTTAAATACTCTCTTTTAATTATGAGTGGTAAATGATTCATGTTTAACTATTATTCTGAATGGCTTTTATAAAAATATCGTTTGTGCTTGGCAGTAATTCAATAAAGTGAGACACCTCTCCTTTAGTGGTTAAATACTGCAAAAAATCGTTAGGCTTCTCTATCGATCCTAATTTTACATTTAACTTTAATTGCTCGTCTATTGTTTTGAATTGTGCTGGAGACACATCAAATTTATCGGTTAACTCTTTGTGTAAAGCATCGATATTTGACGTTTTTACTCCGATTTCGTAAGAGTTATCTTTATATGCTCTTTTTATATCTGTTAACTTACCGTCTAATATTTTATTGGACTTATTAATTAATGCAATATGATCGCATAATTCTTCGACAGATTCCATACGGTGTGTCGAAAAAATAACAGTTGCGCCATTATCGCGTAACCGCAAGATTTCGTCTTTTATAAGGTTAGCATTTATAGGATCGAATCCAGAAAAAGGCTCATCGAAAATTAACAGTTTAGGTTCGTGTAAAACGGTGACTACAAACTGAATTTTTTGCGCCATTCCTTTAGATAGCTCTTGGATTTTTTTATTCCACCAATCTCCAATTTCTAAACGTTCGAACCAATAGTGTAATCGCTTTTTGGCTTCAGCTTTACTTAAGCCCTTTAATTGTGCTAGATATAGCGCTTGCTCGCCAACCTTCATAGATTTATATAAACCCCGTTCTTCTGGTAAATATCCAATATCTCTAACATGGTGATTCTTTAAAGGTTCTCCATCTAAAATTACATGTCCAGAATCGGGCATGGTAATTTGATTTATGATACGAATTAAAGTGGTTTTTCCAGCACCATTTGGTCCTAACAAACCAAAAATACTGCCTTTAGGAACGTCTATAGAAACTTGGTTAAGCGCTGTAAAATCTCCAAATTTTTTAGAAATATTATGCGCCTCTAAAATGTTATGCATTCGTGAGTTTAGTTAATTAGGATGTAAAGATATTAAATGTAAGACAACAAGTTTAATTATATGCATAAAAAGCAATAATCGCTAAAATCACAAAACCCACCCTTAGATAAACATAAGGATGGGAAAAAAATTGCTATGAAAAAGAAAAATTTACTAATTTCAATTAGTAATAATCCAAATATAGTACTTTATATTAAATAACCCTTAATTTTTTATTATAATTTTTACGAATTACACAAAAACAAAAACATCCGCCATATATGACGGATGTTTAAGGTGTACTTAATTATTGTTTTTTTTTAAGAAAACATATCTTTTACTTTCTCAAAAAACGATTTATCAGAACTTTCCGGTTTTGGTGAAAAATGTTCGTCTTCACGCATGGCTTCGAAAAAATCTTTTTGTTGTTTATTCAATGTTTTAGGAGTCCATACATTTACATGTACTAATAAATCTCCTTTGGCGTAACCATTAATATTTGGTATACCTTTACCTCGTAAACGTAAAATTTTACCCGATTGTGTACCGGCTTCAATTTTAATACGCACTTTACCTGTAACGGTTTCTATTTCCTGAGATGTTCCTAAAACAGCATCTGGTATAGTTACGTATAAATCGAAATGAAGATTGTCACCTTCACGTTGTAAACTGCTATGTGCTTCTTCTTCTATCGCCACTAAAAGATCTCCAGAAATTCCCATTGAACCAGGAGCCTCGTTACCTTTGCCAGTCACTTTTAATTGCATGCCATCTACAACACCTGCTGGTATTTTAATGGAAACCGTTTCTTCTTTAACAATTAACCCTTGAGCATCTGCATCTTTAGGTTTTTTATCTATAGTCTGACCAGAACCACCACAAGCCGTACAAGGTGCCGCTGTTTGCATACGACCTAGAATAGTATTTGCAATACGTGTAACCTGACCAGAACCCTGACAAGTAGGACACGTATTATAAGTAGTACCCTCAGCCTGAACTTTACGTCTTACTTTAACTTTCTTTTCTACGCCGTTAGCAATTTCTTCTAACGTTAATTTTACACGAATTCTAAGGTTACTTCCTTTAACTCGGCGTTGGCCACCGCCACCACCAAATCCTGAAAACCCGCCACCGCCGAAACCGCCGCCACCAAAGATATCACCGAATTGGCTAAAGATGTCGTCCATGTTCATATGGCCACCACCTCCGAAGCCACCTCCGCCACCACCTTCGAAGGCTTGGTGACCGAATTGATCGTATCGTGCTTTTTTATCTTGGTTACTTAAAATTTCGTAAGCTTCTGCTGCTTCCTTAAACTTGGTTTCTGCTTCCTTGTTATCTGGATTCTTATCTGGGTGGAATTCAATAGCTTTCTTTCTGTAAGCCTTTTTAATTTCAGCCCCAGTTGCATTCTTGCTAACTCCTAGAATTTCGTAATAATCTCTCTTCATTGTATATGTGTCCCTTTCGACCGTTAATATTTTTTTACACTATAATTTAGTAAGTAAATGTCTTATTGCCCAATTACAACTTTAGGAAACCGGATTACCTTTTCTCCTAATTTGTATCCCTTTTCAATTACATCAATAATTTTACCTTTTAAATCTGGTGTTGGAGCAGGAATTTGAGTAATAGCTTCATGATGATCTGCATCAAATGTATCACCGGCTTGTACTTCTACAATTTCTAAACCTTTATTTTGTAACAAATTTTTAAGTTTATTACTAATTAACTCGACACCTTTTAAAAGGTCCTTTTCTTTGGTTTTTGAAATTTCGCCATAAGCACGATCAAAATCGTCTAATACAGGTAACAACGCAACCATGACATCCTGGTTGGCAGTTTTAAACAACTCAATACGCTCTTTTGAAGTTCGTTTTTTGTAGTTCTCGAACTCCGCAAACAATCTTAAAAATTTATCTTTTTCCTCTTTTAGTTTAATTTGCAAATCTTCTTCAACAGATGTTTCCTGATTTTCAACTACTTGCTCTTCTATATTTTCGTTCTCAACGTCGTTTTGTATCTCTTCTTTACTCATGTCTTACATATTTAAATAAACACTACCAATGAAAGGCAAAAGTACTGCCATCTTTCTGAATTTGCCAAAATGTCACAAATAAATTTTATCTTTTATTCATTAGTCATTCTATTTTAATTAATTTTGAAATTAACCATAAAACACTACAACATGAAAAATAAAGTTTTAACGCTAATGTGCGTATTATCAATGGGAATAGCAACTACTTCTTGTAAAGACAAAGGTAAAGAAGTTGATGCTAAAGCAGCCGAACCGGTAGCAGAAAGTGCTCAAGCATCTGAGACATACAATGTAGATGTAGCGAATTCTTCTATCGAGTGGAAAGGATTTAAACCTACAGGAACACACTTTGGAACTGTAAATATTGAGTCTGGAGAACTTACCACCGACAATAACAGCATACAGAGCGGAAGCATAGTAATAGATATGAAAAGTATTGTTGCTTTGGATGTTGACGGTGACAAAAAAGAGAACTTAGAAGCTCACTTAAAAGGAACTGTTGAAGGTAAAGAGGGAGACTTTTTTAACGTAAACGAATTTCCTACAGCAGGATTTGAAATCACTGGTGTATCTAAAAATGAAACAGGAAAAACCATGTTAGCTGGAAATTTAACAATGCGTGGAATCAAGAAAAATGTATCGTTCCCTGTAACGGTTTCTGTAAGTGACGACTCGCTTAGTATAGTAAGTGAAACTTTTGAAATTGACAGAACAGTTTGGGGAATTAATTACGGTTCTAAATCTGTTTTCGATAATCTAGGAGACAAATTTATTAATGACGAAATTGAGTTAACGATTAAAGTTAACGCTACAAAATCTTAATACAATCATAGATTTAATTTAGTAAGAAGACTATCTGAAAAGATAGTCTTTTTTTATTTCAGCAATTCTAATAAAGCGGGCTGTAAATTAGGATACTTAAACACAAAACCTTCTCCAACAAGCTTTTTACAGCTCACTCGCTGACTCGAAAATAATAAATAAGACATTTCTCCCAATATCAGTTTCATCGCTACTTTTGGAATATTTGGCAAGAACATAGGTTTATTTAAAGTCTTGGCAATAGACTTTACCAGTTCGCCTTGTGTAACAGGGTTTGGAGCTACTGCGTTAAACGTACCTTCTCCACAATACTTTAACAAGTACACAAACACACGCACCACATCGTCTACATGTATCCATGATTGCCACTGTTCTCCGGTTCCAAACACGGCTCCTAATCCCATCTCGGTAGGCTTTTTTAATTCGCTTAAAACGCCACCTTTTTCAGAAAGCACAAGACCAATTCTAACTTTTGCAACCTTTATATTAAGTCCAAAAAACGTATCTACTTCGGCTTCCCAAGCTTTAACAACATCGCCTAAAAACGAATCGTCTACTTCTGTTTCAGTCTCGTTATATAAGCGCGTTAGTGAATCTGGATAAACACTTATACCACTAGCAGAAATAATTTGTAATACCTTATGGTTAGGCACCGATCGGAGACCTTTATGCAGTAATCGTGCAGATAACACACGACTATCTATAATATCTTTTTTATTTGAAGCCGTCCAACGTTTTGAAACAGTACTTCCTGCTAAATGAATAATAACTTCAACATCCTGAAAGCAATCGGTATCAATTTCGTTAGTATACGGATTCCAATAATACCCCTGATAGTTTTCTTTACTGACTATTTTTTCTTTTGAGGTTGTTAAATATTTGACACTCACATCCTTCTGGAGACAAAGTTCCACAATTTTACTTCCTAAAAGTCCAGTAGCGCCAGTAATTAAAACACCCATATTCTAATTTTTAAACAAAAATACCAAATACAAGAGTGTCAAGACACTACATTAAGTAAGGTTTAACAGTAATCTGCCAAAACTTTAGTATATAATTATATTCTGCTAATCAATTTGAAGTTTATATTTCTGCAGTAAACCTTCTAGATCGGAACTCGAGAATTTAGCGCCTTTCATTTTATTAAGTTCCGGATCAATTATAAAATTGTAAGCCGTCTGAAAATGTGCCCCTTCTAAATTGGAGTTAAAAAACTGGGTGTCTTGTAAATTACATTCGTCAAACACAGCTTGAGACAAATCGGTTTCATTAAAAGTAGCTTGTTGTAATTCGCAATTAATAAATAAAGTCTGTTTCAGTTTTAAAAAATCGAATTGCGCCATTTGTAAATTACAATTGGTAAAATTAAATCGCATTAAAAAGGTACTTACAGATTTAAAATTTAGACCCAATAATTTACAACCTGAAAACGTGACATCATTTAAGGTTGTATTTTTAAGTGTTGCATTACTTAAATTACAATCTATAAATTCACATTCGTTAAATACAATTCCAGAGAGGTTTCCGTTAGAAAAGTCGCATTGCTCGAATGAACAACTTTCGTAATTCCCAATTGGCAACGGACTACGACTAAAATTTTCTTTTTTAAATAACTCGTCTTCAATAATAGGATTCATAATACGGTTTTATAACGGTTTATTGGCTCGTAACATTTCTCTTTTTCCCGGAGGACCCGGAATGCGATCTACTAAAAAACCTACGGTTTGCATAGCACGTCTGGCATTTCCCTGCGCAGAATAAGTCACTAAAACACCACCGGGTTTTAAAGCTTTATACATAATTTTAAATACAGCTTCTCCCCATAATTCAGGTTGTACCCTTGGCCCGAATGCATCAAAAAACACGAGGTCATATAATGCTACATCGGTAATATCATTAAATGTTTTTTCTTGTTTTAATAATGAAAATTTAGAAGTTATATCTTGCATAACTTCCCAAGACACATCGTGAAGTGTATTAAAAACCGATTCTTGCGTACCAGATAAAATTTCTTTAGAATAATTTATATGTTGTAAATGTTCGGACGTTACAGGATAAGCCTCTACACCTGTATACTTAATTTTACAATGTAAACTTTCTGCGTGTAAACACGTTAAAAAGGCATTTAAGCCGGTCCCAAATCCTATTTCTAAAACTGAAAGCTCTTGTTTTTCAGGGTACTTATCACTCCAGTAATCTAATCCAGAAGTAATAAATACATGAAGTGCTTCTTGGATTGCACCATGTCGCGAATGATAGGTTTCGTCTAAATCTGGCAAATATATGGTTGAAGAACCATCGGCTGTAGTAATAATTTTACGTTCCAAAACACTGAAAATTGAGATAGATTAATTAAAATACTAAAATCTAATAGAAGGTACTGCGAATCTAAATTAGCAGTTAAAACAAGACGTAAATATACACGATTTTTAAATCACTTTTGGAATTTTTATACTACTTTTATACTATAATTTAATATACTGTTTAATTAAGTAAATTGTAATATTTTGACAAATTCGATTGAAATTACAAAAGCAAAAACGAGCAAGATACAAGATGTAGATTTTGAAAATTTGTCTTTTGGAAAGGTTTTTACAGATCACATGTTTACTTGTGATTTTAAAAATGGTGAATGGCAGAAGCCTGAAATTACGCCATATGCTCCACTAACTTTAGATCCTTCGGCACGTGTTTTTCATTACGGCCAAGCTGTTTTTGAAGGAATGAAAGCATATAAAGACGATGCTGGTAAGGTCTGGTTATTTAGACCAGAAGATAATCTTGCACGTATAAACAAATCTGCAGAGCGTCTGGCTATGCCAGCATTTCCGCACGATCTCTTTATGGATGGTTTAAAAAAACTAATTAATTTAGATCAGGATTGGGTAAAACCAGGTTTTGGAAATTCGCTTTATATTAGGCCTTTTGTAATTGCTACAGAACCTGAAATTGCAGCTTCTCCTTCTTCAGAATATAAATTTTTAATTATTTGTTCGCCAGCACAATCTTACTATTCTGGAGATGTTCGTGTATTGGTAGCAGAACAGTTTAGCCGTTCGGCAAATGGTGGTGTTGGTTTTGCTAAAGCTGCTGGTAACTATGCTGCTCAGTTTTATCCTACAAGCTTAGCAAACAAAGAAGGTTTCCAACAAATTATTTGGACAGATGCCAATACGCATGAATTCCTAGAAGAAGCCGGAACAATGAATGTCTTTTTTAGAATTAACGACACTTTATACACGGCACCAACAAGCGAACGTATATTAGATGGTATTACACGTAAAAGTATCATTCAAATTGCTCAAGATGCAGGTATTACAGTAGAAATTAGACCAATTAAAGTTAGCGAAATTGTTGAAGCTAGTAAAAATGGTTCCCTAAAAGAAATTTTTGGTTCTGGAACAGCGGCTGTTGTTAGTCCGATATCTGCTTTCTCACATAAAGGAGAACTATTCGAAATCCCTAAACAAGACGATAAATACTCCGATAAATTTAAAAAATTACTTAACGGAATTCAATACAATACACTTGAAGACCCTTACGGTTGGAGACAAAGTATATAAAACTTAAAAGAGCGATTATTTTAAAATAGTCGCTCTTTTTTTTACTTCTTTAAAATGGAAGCAATATCCGGGGCAAAGTAATTAGGCCCTTTTAATACTTTCCCATCTTCTCTATAAATTGGTTCTCCGTCGCTCCCCAATTTACTCATATTACTACGTTGTATCTCATTAAACACGGCTTCTATTTTATGTTGTAAACCATGTTCTATAATAGTACCACATAATATGTATAGCATATCGCCTAACGCATCTGCAACTTCTACAAGATCTTTATTATTAACAGCTTCTAAATATTCTTCATTTTCCTCTTTCATTAAATTATAACGCAACAAATTTTTACTCTCACCTAAATCGGCACGTTCTACTTCGCTAAATCCTAATTTATAAGCAGTATGAAATGCTTTTACAGACTCTATTTTATTCTTCATATTATAAAAATATTATTATTTTGATTACATTTACAGACTTGATAATTTTATATACAAACCCTAGTTTTTAAGCTAATTATTAAGTTTTTAAAATTAAATCAGCTTATTTTTAATTAATTCTTACAGTGCCGCATGTTTACAGAAGGTCAATTAATTTTTGGAGTCATATTTTTTATAGTTTTTGCTATCTCAATATTTTATACTTATAAAAAAGATTTTGCATTACACAAGAAATATTATAGCGGTAGTATATGGGTTCTTGTAGGTTTTATAGCGTTCCTATTATTTATTATCTGCATAAAATTAATATTTAAAGGTTAATAATTACCCGATTTCCTTTATAAATTTTACGTCTCTGTAACGCTTTTCAATAGCTCTTGATTTTCACGAGTAAACCATCCTATTTAAAACACCTTTAGGTCTACTAAATCTGAAGACATACCTTCTATAAATCGCGTAAAATTCAGTTGTCTTTCGCTAAAAAAAACAGAAAAAGTTCTGCTTATTTAAAGAACGAATCTGCTTTTTAAAAAATTGAAATAAAATTGATTACCTTTGATTTCATACAACTTACACTAATGAAATCTACCAAATATATACTATTCATATTACTAATTGCGTTCATTGGTTCTGCAATTTACATTGCGGTACAACCTAACGAAATTAGCTTTTCTAAAACAAGAACGATACACGCTCCACAAGAAGTTATCTTTAATTATGTTAACGATTTAAACCATTGGAAATCTTGGGCGCCTTGGAAAAAAACCAGTACTTCAAACTCCATTTTAAATGATAAAGAATACACTTGGTTAGAAGATAATGCCATTGGAAGAATTACAACTACCGAAGTTTCTAAACCTTCAGAAATTAAGCAAAAACTTACATTTCCAGACTATCCAAAATCTCAGTTAGACTGGAAGATAGATTCATTATCTCCACAAACATCAACTGTAACGTTTAGTATGCGTAGTGATAATATACCATTTAAAAAGAAAGCCTATTATGCACTATTCGGAACTCCTGAAGAAAACCTAGCGCCAAAATTCGAAACCAGTCTTATGCAATTAGATTCTGCTGTCTCTAAAAGCATGAAAGTTTATAGTATTACGATAAACGGCATAACTAATCACAGTGGTGGTTATTATTTGTACAACACAACATCCAGTAAAATGGATAATTTTCAGGATAAAATAAAGGTTATGATGCCTGAAATTACTGATTATGTTGCTAAAAACAATATTCCGATGGCTGGTTTTCCTTTTGTACTATATCATAAATGGGATGAAGCAAACAATGCCGTAATTTTCTCGTGTTGTGTCCCTACTAGTACACAAGTTCTCACTACAGATAGCGATATTCTAACCGGCTCCTTACCTGCTTTTAAAACACTTAAAACAACCCTCCAAGGAGATTATAATTATTTAGACGAAGCCTGGGAAACAACGTTCGAGCATATAAAAACGAATAACTTGGAAACTGCACAAAGTAATATTATGCTAGAAACGTATATTACAAATCCGAAATATAAAATAAACCCTGCCGATTGGGTTACTGAAATTTACGTTGCATTAAAAGAGGAATCGGATACCCTTCCGTTAGATTTAAAAGGATTAAAACTGCCATTGGATAATGATAACTAAAAGCTACAAGCACAGATGAAACAATTGCTCTTAGTGTTTATTGGTGGAGGTTCTGGTAGTGTTCTACGGTTTTTAATCAGTAAATATTTAAACAGTCCCAATACAGGTATTCCTTACGGAACTTTTTTAGCTAATATTCTTGGGAGTTTGTTAATAGGAATTATTCTAGGCTTGGCTTCTAAAAACCATTTTATCACTCAGAATCACACTTTATTACTAGCGACAGGATTTTGTGGCGGATTAACAACCTTTTCTACCTTTGCTTACGAAAATCATATGTTTTTAAAAATGGGTGACTTTCTAAATTTTACCATGTACACCTTTACAACCTTTACTCTTGGATTTTTCGCTGTATTTCTTGGCGTTTATATAATTAAAGCTATTTAATTCTTTACAAAAGCTTTTACTCCTGCTTTTATCTCGGTATCTAAATAATTTGCTCTTGGCACAATCGGACAAGAATATTTTTCGTCGTAAGCGCAATACGGATTATAGGCGGTATTAAAATCTATAGTTATAATACTATCGCGTTCCTTATCATGAACTAGAACTTCAATATAACGGCCACCACCATAAGTAGAATCACCATTGGTATTATCTAAAAAAGGTAGAAATAAATAATCTTCTTCACCTTCTTCGTCTAGTAAATCTTGACTTTCATATATTTTAAGTTCAAAATCCTCTCCCTTAATCTTAAAATTTACCACACCAAAAACACGTTCTTTAGACATACGATCGGTAGTTGTTGGCATTTCAAAAAATGTACTATCTGGTGTATGTTTTAACCTTGCTTGCACAACGTAGGCCGAATCAAATTCAAAAAAATCTAAACCTCTAAAAGCTTTACGATCCTTCTTTTTTAAAGGAGACGTACTCGCATCTTTAAAACTTGCATTTAACGATTTTTGAAAAGGTGTATCTCCTAGCAAAGGTTTTTTATTTTGAAAACACGAACACAAACAGAAAAATAGGCAGATATATAAGAATGATTTCATTTGAATAAAATTTGAGTTTCAAAAATACAACTTATACTTTTTTTATCTAGATTTGAACTTATAAATATACAAATCATGTTAAGCAGAAAAGTAAATTATAAACTTACCCGTGTATCTAAACCAAGATACTGGACTCTCTGTATATAACATTTTACTATTTTATATAATAAACGTCCAACCTTTTTTAAGTTGGACGTTTTTTTTTGCACTAATCAACCAAAACCAATGAAAACTATTTTTAGAACTTACGTGAACACCTTTAGAGGCCTTTCTACCGAGGTATGGTGGTTGGCTTTAATAACATTGATAAACCGAGCGGGAACCATGGTGATCCCTTTTTTATCCTTATATCTTACTAAAAATTTACACTTTACATTATCTGATGTGGGGTGGATTATGAGTGCTTTTGGCGCAGGCTCTGTTGTAGGCTCTTGGTTAGGTGGTAAATTAACCGATAAAATTGGATACTACAAAATCATGGTTTTTAGTCTTGTGCTTTCAGGATTCTTGTTTATATCACTTCAGTTTTTAAATACGTTTTTAAGCATTTCTATTGGTGTTTTTATATTAATGATCGTGGCAGATATGTTTAGACCTGCCATGTTTGTGGCTTTAAGTGCATACAGTAAACCTGAAAACAAAGTAAGATCGGTAACATTAATACGATTAGCAATAAATCTAGGATTTTCTGCAGGACCCGCTATTGGTGGGTTAATTATAGTCACCTTAAGTTACGGTGGCTTATTTTGGGTAGATGGTATTACATGCTTCTTAGCAGGTATTTTATTACTCAATGTTTTACACCCTAAAAAAGCAAGAATAGCAGATGAGATTTTGGTTACAAATCCAAAATCGGCTTACAGCGATGTAAACTATATTATCTTTTTATTCGCCATGTTATTATTCGGAATTGCATTTTTACAGTACTTCTCTACCGTTCCGTTGTTCTACAAAGAAGTACATCACTTATCGGAATTTGAGATTGGATTATTAATGGGAATGAACGGATTTATAATTTTTGCCTTAGAAATGCCGTTAGTAAAATCCTTAGAGAAGCCTACATATTCTAAAACAGGCTTGGTTGTTTTTGGAGCTGTATTAACGGGCCTAAGTTTTATATTTTTAAATATTAGTGAATGGGCTGGCGTTTTAGTAATTGGTATGTTGTTTATGACCATAGGTGAAATGATAGCTTTTCCATTCTCGAATGCATTTGCTTTAGAACGTGCCAAAAAAGGAAATCAGGGTGAATACATGGCACTATACAGTATCGCATTTTCTATAGCACATATTATTGCCCACAACTCGGGTATGCACCTTATCGAAAAATATGGGTACCAAATAACATGGTACATCACCACAGTTGTGATGATTGTATGCGTTGCAATATTATACTATCTTAAATGGAGAATGATACAACAGAAAGACAAATAGTAAACGCAGTTATTAACGCGTAGAATCACGTACAACAATATCGGTCTCTACAAGCTCTGTAGCAAATGTATTAGAGTCTGCTTTTTGTTCTAGCTTTTCTATTAATTTTTTAACTGCTGTAGCTCCCATAATTTCTCCATGCTGACTCACACATGTTAATTTCGGATTAGAATGACGTGCTAATAATCCATTAGAAAAAGAAATAACCGCTAAGTCTTCTGGTATTTTATATCCATTTTCATTTGCTAACTTCATTGCTGCAACAGCCGTAGACTCGTTAGTAGAAATAATACCATCTATGGTTTGTTTAAATAAAGGACTTATCATAGATGCATATTGTTTGTAATCGGCTTCTGATTCATTTATCACTAAATTTTCATCAAAAGGTAAATTATTTAGAGCCAATCCTTTTTTATAACCTTCAAAACGAATCTTACCTTTACTTAGATTTTTAAATGGGGAAACAAAAGCAATACGCTTACATCCTTGCTTAGCCAAATCTGTTACGGCATTAACCGAACCATTAAAATCGTCGTTAATAATTTTATCACACTCAATGTGGTCGGAAACACGATCGAACATCACTATAGGGAATCCAAATTTTACAGAATCTTCAAAATGACTATACGCACCATTTTCTTCAGTCTCTTTAGAAATAGACAGCAAGAAACCATCAATACTTCCCGTTGAAAGCATATCTAATATTTCTGCCTCTTTCTGGTAGGACTCGTTAGAAATACACGTAATAATTCTGTACCCATTCTTTGCGGCTTCCTTTTCTATACCTTGCAACACTTGCATATAGAAATAGTTAAGCATATTAGGGATAATTACACCTATACTTTTAGTCCGTTTATTTTTTAAACTTAAGGCATTATAATTGGGTCTGTAATTTTTTTCTTTAGCGTAATTCTGAATTAAAATCCGAGTTTCCTCACTAATTTCAGGAATATCATGAAGCGCTTTAGATACTGTTGAAACGGATACATTTAATGCTTTCGCAATATCTTTTAAGGTCGTTTTTTTCATGAAAATTGCTATTAATTTATTAGTGAATTTGATTTTGAGAGTAAAAAATTAAAAAGATAAAATTATAATAAATTTATGAATTTAAAAAGTCTAAATTTTTATTAATTATTAAATTTTAGATAACTTAATGATTGTTTTACAATAGTTTCGTTAATCAAAGTGCTATTTGACATCACATTATACAAAAAATCTATATTTTTTTCGATTGGTAGAATATAATACAAATTATCCGAAGTTTAATTTATTGTTTCCACAATATTAAAGCAAAATAATAATGGCTAAATAGGTGTTAAACTTTGAATTCTCAACACATTATTACAAATTAGTGACTAATTTTGTGCACTTTATTTTATAAAATGACACACTCTAGTAATACTAACATAAAAAATTTAATCATCTACCAAAAGTCTCTAGATGTATTTAAATTATCTAGACATATTGCCTCCTATATTACATACGATAAAGATATCCTTTCTATGCACAATTCTAAACATTATGTAGATAAGTATGCAGATAAATTGGTTATTGATGCGCTAGGTTTAGTACCTAAAATTGTGGAAACCGAAAATGAAACAGATCAAATTAAAAAAGTAAAACGCGCAAAGTCTTTACGATTTTTCATAGATCGATTATATTATAATACGAGACATTTAGAAACGACTAGAACAAATGGCTCAGATTTTATAAAATTACTTCGAATAGAACTTAAAAAGTTAAGAATTATTCACAAACAATATGTTCGTTCTTTAATCCAATTAAATTAGTAGCTTAACTTTTCCTATTAATAGCTTCTAATACCAAGCGTATTTCCCCATAACTATATTTATCATCTAATTGCATCTTTAAATCAGATAGATTTTCAAACTTAGTTTTAGGGATAATCTCATACAATTCGTTGTAAGTTTGTTTACTCATTACATCCGTTATTTTGACAACCCCTTCAGGGATAAAATGTGCCAAATGTCCGAAGATGGTGTTTTCATTTAAGTCCCGTTCCTGAGCGATTTCACTAATCGATTTACCAGATTTGAATAAGTCTAGGGACAAATCCTTAGTATTTATTTTATTATCTTTAGTATCTTCATCTGTAAAGATAGTTTCGTCAGAATCTGTTTGTATATCATTTTCGTCACAATAATCACGTATAACCTTTAAAATTGCACTTCCATACTTTTCAACCCTAGTCTTCCCCATACCATTTACTAACAAAAGCTCATCTTTAGTTACCGGGAGTACTTCACAGATTTCATACAACGATTTTTGAGTAAAGACCTGGAAATGGACCAAATCATTTTCGGTAGCAATTTCGTTCCTTAAAACACGTAATAATTCAAATAACTCCACATTAATGGTTCCGTCTACAACAGATTCTCTAGACTTTCGAGGCTTTTCTTTTGCCAAGAAAACAGATTTAGCGCGTAACTCTAAAAGTCTTTTGGTCGTAAAATTATCGGTTAGAGCATTAAAATAAAAACACTTAGAATCATACAGCTCCTCTATAATATCCATATTTTTAGTAATATCTCCTCCCACCGCTTTATTGTCTGTAGTAAAACTAAACGCTTTTAGCGGACCACCGATATTCATTTCTGTTTCTTGTTTAAAATAAGAAATAGCCTTTTTAAAACGCTCTTGAATGGTAGCACTAGATTCTAACGAGTTAGATTCATCCTCCGATAATTGTCTGAGTTGTGCATTAAAACCATTACTTACTTTTAGCAGGTTGGTTACGGTATTTTTAATGGTTACCATCTCATGCTCGACCTTACCTTGAATACTATTCCTGTTTTTATAAAAGATATCTAGAATACGATTTACAGGATATAGAAATTCATAGAAACCGAATACTTCTGCAATCAAATCTAGTTGAAATAATTTTTGAGAACGTTCTAGAATATATTGATCCGGTTCATTTTCTTCAGCGTTTTTATTAAAGGTTAAAACGTGATTATCTGTTATAATCTGATTGGAACTAATTTTACTCTTAAGCACCAAACCTTCAAGAGATTTACAACGACTTAATGCCACATAGGTTTGTCCATGGGCAAATGCCGCACCAGCATCTATAATTGCTTTCTCGAACGTTAGCCCTTGACTTTTATGTATCGTTATTGACCAGGCCAATCGTAGCGGAATTTGAGTGAAAGCGCCAATTTTCTCTTCGGTAATGGCTTTGCTTTCTTTATCTACACCGTAATTTATATTTTCCCAGGTTTCAGACTTGGTTACTATATTAAAATCATCATCAGGACATTGCACGGTAACTTCATCCTTAGTCAGTTCAATAACCTTCCCGATTTTACCATTAAAATAGCGTTTATCCTGACTACTATCATTCTTAATAAACATGACTTGTGCTCCAACTTTAAGCTTTAAAGACTCACTATTTGGATATGAAAACTCTGGAAACTTACCTTCTACAATAGCGTTATAAGTAAATACCTTGGTATTAAGTTTATCTAATTCTAGTGTATTTGTGGCTTCTGCTTTGTTATTATGAGTAGTTAATGAAATATATCCTGAATTAGCCTCTGGAGTAAAATCTGAAATGAACCTTTTATTTAATTCTTCAGCACCTGCAGGACTAAGCTGATTATTCCTAATTTCATTAAGAATTTGAATGAATGTTGGATTTTCCTGTCTATAAATGTGTTTCAATTCAATGGTTATCGCATCACATTGATGGTAAGCATGACTACTAAAAAAGAAACCATTCGCATAATGAGATCTTAACAATTGCCAATCCGAGTCCTTAATAACGGGAGATAACTGTTGTAAATCTCCAATCATTAGTACCTGAACACCACCAAAAACTTTATTTCTATTTCGAAAGCGCCGTAAAGTTTTATCTATACCATCCAATAAATCGGCTCGCACCATACTAATTTCATCTATTACTAATAAATCCATGGATTTAATAATATTGATTTTAGTTTTATTGAACCTTCTGTTAAAACCACTTGGATTATTTAAATCCGCATCCGGTAAAATAGGACCAAAAGGAAGCTGAAAAAAAGAATGAATAGTAACTCCTTTTGCATTAATTGCCGCCACTCCTGTAGGGGCAACAACAACTAGACGTTTTAAACTATCCCTTTTTAACTTATGTAAAAATGTAGTTTTTCCAGTACCAGCTTTACCTGTTAAGAACAAAGAACGGTTTGTATTATTCACAAATTCCCATGCTAAATCCAGTTCCTTATTGACAGCCATTATATAAACGTTTTAAAAAATATATTTTGAAGGTACTATATTTATTTACTTTTTAGAAGAAGAATTTATAATTATTGCAATACAGAAGTCGTTTATTATAGGAATATAATATCTTACTTTATCATGGTATTGATGAGAATAATATGGGTAATTGGGCAAAATTTTGCTCCGTTTTGTTCTCGACGCCACTCGAACGCCGTTTAAAAATATTTAAGAATGTGTTTACAACCAATATTGATGAGAAGTTAAAAATGACTAGATCTTAGATATATGAATGCAATTGTTCTCGACTCCGCTCGAACACCATTTAACGAAATGTTTTAATTTTTGATTTTCCGAAATGAATATAAACAAGGAAAATCCTCAACACATTAATATCGAAGAGAAGTTTAAAAATGAGTAAATCTTGGATATATGATTGGTTTTGTTCTCGGCTCCGCTCGAACGCCATTTAAAGGAATATTGTAAATTTTGATTTTTTGAAAAGTAGATAATCGAAGTAGATCATTACAAAACCATCTGTGCATTATAATTCAGGGCAGTTTCCCAAAAGTATATAAACAAAAAAAATCCTCAACAAATAAATGTTGAGGATTTAGTTTTAAAAAAGGCGACGACCTACTCTCCCACAAATGCAGTACCAT